>JBGSKE010000394.1:0-16068 GCA_041741355.1 Negativicutes bacterium
ATATTTATTTTTACTACATGTGTACTAAAATAACAGTACAACAATGATGGCTCATTCGCCTTGTTAGGAATTGTTCAACCAATGTAAACCATTTGTCGAACCCAATGAGGATTTGCAATAAAGATATCACTATAAACAAATCTGAGAGAGAAAACTTGCTGTAAACTACGTTGTTTTAGTTATTTTCGATGCAAATCTGCATCATTAACAAATTAATGGCATCACCGCGGAAATTGCCATAAATTAAGAGTTATTCAGCATCTCAGATTTAAGCTGATGCAAATATACATCAAAAATTCATTAATAATGATCAAATCTTCTCATTTCACGACAATTTGCATTGGCACAAGAATTGCAGATGTTATTCTTATACTCCAAAATAACGAAAGGCGGAGGATTAATGGGAAAAATGCATAATAGATGGCTGATTCTAACCAGTATGTTCGTTATCAATCTATGTGTTGGATCGGCCTATGCATGGAGCGTATTCCAGCGCCCCTTAATCAGTTTGTTTCATTGGTCGACCAGTGATACTTCCCTTGCCTTTTCAATCTCCTTATTCATTATTCCTCTGGCCATGATTATTGGCGGTAAGATTCAACCGATTCGCGGACCCAAATTTCTCATGTTCACAGGCGGCATAATTTTCAGTACCGGGATCATTGCTGCTGGATTCACCACTTCGCTAGCTTCTCTGTACTCGAGCTATGGACTTCTCGGCGGTTTTGGCATCGGTTTTATCTATGGGACCGGAATTTCGAACGCCGTCAAATGGTTCCCTGACAAACGAGGCTTGGCAGCAGGCCTTGTAGCGGCAGGTTTTGCGCTGGGGGCAGTCATCAACGCACCGATCGCAAATTGGTTGGTACAGGGGTATGGTGTTCTGACGACATTTAAAATTCTTGGTGCTGCGTACCTTGTCATCACCTGTTTGGCGGCACAATTTGTCAAAGCTCCTCAGGCCGGCTATGTTCCCGAAGGCTGGCAGCCGCAGGACATCTCTATTACAGGTTCGTCGAATGACAAAGATTGGAAAGGCATGCTAGGGTCACCCATTTTCTATGTTCTGTGGATGATGTACACCATAGCATGTGTTTCTGGATTGATGATCATTGGTCACGCCGCTTCCATCGGGCAGGAGGTGATCCACCTTGACGCAAAGACGGCAGCGTTTGCGGTCAGCCTGATGGCTTTGGCCAATACAGCAGGACGGGTTATCTGGGGCTGGTTTTCCGATAAAATGGGTCCCTATCCCACATTGGCTGTAATGTTCATTCTTTCCGCACTGATGATGAGCACGCTTAAATATGCGGGTTCTTTTGTTCCGTTTGTGACTGTGATATCGATTATTGCAGCATGTTTTGGCGGATTTTTCGCTATTTTCCCATCGATTACAGCCGACCTGTTCGGGGCAAAAAATCTAAGCATGAATTACGGTATTCTGTTCACATCCTATGGCGTAGCGGCCTTCATCGGCCCCCGACTTGCTGCGCGGGTCAAGGAAATAAACAGTGGCGATTATTCCACGGCTTTTCTGGCTGCTTCCATCATGTGCGCGGTCGCCATTCTTCTGACTGTTTTCGCTCGTGGACGATCGACAAAGAAAGCCGCCATCAATTAAGGTTTGTTTCAAAAATTCGTTGAGTCTCAGATTCATGCGAAATCCCGGACCAAAATTAGCTTGAGGGAGCGAAAAAAATGCAAGTTGAAGATTCGGACATCCTGGATAAGGTCAAGTTCATGGTTCCTATACTAAGAGATATGCTGCAAACAGACATCGCGGTTGGTTTGTTTGATACGGAGAAATGTATTGCCTATCAACCTGCATATAGCTTTGACCAAAAAGCAAAGCCGGGGGATTTGGTCAAACCGGGAAGTGGCGCGTACCAGGCGATAACTGATCGATCCCGGGTCGTGAAAAAAGTGGATGCCAGTGTATATGGGGTACCTTATGTGGTCGTGGCCTATCCGCTCAAAAATGAACGTAACGAAATCATCGGCGTTATTGCTATCAGCCAATCCGTAGAGCAGCAGACAGCGTTGGGCGCTCTGGCAGGAAACCTATCAGAAGCCGTAAGCAACCTTGCCGGAACTTCGCAGGAAATTTCTGCGCAAACCGAGGAAATGTCGGCAAATCTACGATTAATGACCCAAAAGACAGTTGATGCCCAGAAGCGGGTTTCGGAAATGGACCAGGTGCTGGCACTAATAAAGACGATTGCCAATCAGACAAATTTGCTGGGACTCAACGCAGCCATTGAAGCGGCGAGGGTTGGTGAGCAGGGGCGGGGCTTTGGCGTGGTAGCGGAAGAGATCAGAAAACTGGCTCATATGAGTACCGACTCAATTAAAAAGATCGAAGGGATTGTGCGCAATATCCAATCAGACAGCGAAAGCACGCATTCCCATATAACACATGTCGATGAAGTAGTTACGCAAGTTGCGGCAGCGATTGCACAAGTAACGGAAGCGGTTCAGCAAGCGAATGAGACTGCGCGAAAACTGGATGAGATGGCGCGCAGTATGTCGGGAGATTAAGGTTCACGGTAATGGCCACGCTCTTAATAATTTTGCCTGAACTTCGGTTCGGGCAATTTTTCTTTCACGCTGTCTTGGTATTTCATAGTTGTCGCTATTTGACCCTTGCGACAGAGTAGCATAAAATAAAGCATAAACAAAACATCGGCAACAGGGGAGGGCTGTCCATGCAGGTCAGTACTTTAACCGCTACATTGACAGATTTTATCCAGACCAGCCCGTTGAATCGAGTCCATGACCTGGCGGATTTACAATTATTTGATTCACCGCTGCTTGGCGTGGCCAGTGCTGACGATGAATTATTCCCGCAGCTCCGCCAACCCTCAATTATTATCGAAACCTACTTGCTGCCAACGGATTGGCTCCCCACAGCCAAGAGCATCATTTCGTTTTTTTTGCCATTCACTGCGGCGGTTCGCGCTTCCAATCGGCAAGCAGGTTCGCCATCGACGGAATGGCTGTACGGCAGGATTGAAGGCCAGGCTTTTGTCGTTGCGGTCGGTAACTTGTTGGTCGAATTACTCCGGCAAGGTGGCTATGAAGCTGTATTTCCCACTGTCGACTCCAGATTTAAGATTGTCAATCGCCGCAGCAACTGGTCGGAGCGGCATACGGCGTTCATTGCCGGCTTGGGAACCATCAGCCTGAATCGCTCGCTGATCACCAAAGCGGGGGCGGCAGGACGGCTCGGCAGCGTGATTACCAACCTGGAACTGCCGGCAACCCAGCGAAACTATCATGAATTTGACGAACATTGCAATCACTGCGGCGCATGCATCCGTCGTTGCCCAGCCGGCGCTATCAGTGCCGACGGCAAAGATCACGCAATTTGCGATGCATTCCTGGAGACGACCCGCCAACAATTTGCGCCGCGCTATGGTTGCGGCAAATGCCAAACTGCCGTTCCCTGCGAAAAAGGAATTCCAGCCAAGCGGGTGAACTAAAATCCGTGCAAGCGTTATTTTATTTGACGTGACGTTAGTTATTCCTGTATAATTAATCGGTAAAATAGTTTATATTTTGACAGAAGTAATGATGGAGACAATCGCCCCAACGATTGGTTGACAGCGAACCGGGGAGGGTGGAAGCCCGGTGGACCAACTGTGGCGAGAATCACTCCGGAACCGTGGACCGAACTGGCAGTAGGCTCCACCGTCTGACGCACGTTATCGCGTTTCAAGTGGCCCGCTGGGTCATTAGGGTGGTACCACGGGAAATAGTCCTCTCGTCCCTTGCGGGGATGTGAGGACTTAACTATTTTGGAGGTGTAACTTTGGATTATTCGAAAACATTGAACCTGCCGCAGACAGAATTTCCCATGCGGGCAAATTTGCCGGAGCGGGAACCGCAGATGCTGCAATACTGGAATGACGAGCAAGTATACGACAAGAAACAGGCTGCGTCCGCTGGTCGTCCCAAGTTCGTTTTGCACGACGGACCGCCTTACGCCAACGGTAATATCCATATCGGCACGGCATTGAACAAAATTCTAAAAGACGTCATTGTAAAATACAAATCTTTGCGCGGTTTTGATGCACCGTATGTGCCAGGCTGGGATACGCACGGCTTGCCGATTGAACATGCAGCGATCAAAATTCTTGGCCTGAACCGGCACGAACTGAACCCGCTTGATTTGCGACGCGAATGTCGCCAATACGCGCTGAAATGTCTTGACATGCAACGGGAATCCTTTAAACGGCTTGGGGTCGCTGGTGACTGGGATAATCCTTACATTACGCTGAATCCGGCATATGAAGGCAAGCAGATCGAAGTATTCGGCGAAATGGCGAAACAGGGCTATGTTTATAAAGGCCTGAAGTCTGTCTATTGGTGCCCAAGCTGCGAAACCGCACTGGCCGAAGCGGAAATCGAGTATGCGGAAAAGAAGTCAACCGCGATTTATGTAAAATTCCCGCTGGTTGATGATAAAGGCCTACTTCCGACCGGCGTCGATGCCAGTAAAGTATTTGGTGTAATCTGGACGACCACGCCCTGGACGATCCCGGCCAATGTGGCAATCGCCGTGCATCCGGAATTTGAGTACGCCTGGGTTGCCAATGGCGATGAAATTTATCTGATGGCTACCGGTATGCTGGAGAGCGTCCAAAAGGCCGTAAATTTGCCTGAACTGAAAGTATTGAAAACATTCAAGGGAACCGATGCCGACGGCATCCAGTTCCGTCACCCGTTGCTTGATCGTCTGTCGCCGGTTGTACTGGCGGACTATGTCACGCTGGAAGCCGGTACCGGCTGTGTACATACGGCGCCAGGACATGGTCAGGATGACTTTGAAACCGGCATGAAATACGGTTTGCCGATTATCAACCCGGTAGACCATGCCGGTAAGTTCACGGCCGAAGGTGGCAAATACCAAGGGTTGTCGGTCGAGGATGCCAATATTCCCGTTCTCAAGGATCTGGCGGCGATCGGCGCGTTGCTGGGCAAAGGCACGATCCGTCACCAATATCCGCATTGCTGGCGATGCAAGAGTCCGATCATTTTCCGTTCGACTGAGCAATGGTTTGCTTCGATCGATGGTTTCCGGGCCAAGGCACTGCAGGCAATCGGCGATGTGCAGTGGATTCCCGGCTGGGGTGAAGAACGAATCCACAATATGATCGCCGACCGCAAAGACTGGTGCATTTCCCGGCAACGCGTCTGGGGCGTGCCGATTCCGATTTTCTATTGTGAAGACTGCGGCGAACATTTCATCAATGATGTGACGGTGAAAGCGGTCAGCGAACTGTTTACCGCCGAAGGTTCGAACGCCTGGTGGGCGAAAAGCGCTGCCGAAATTCTGCCGGCCGGCTTTGTCTGCCCGCATTGCGGCAAAGATAAGTTCCGTAAAGAAACCGATACAATGGACGTCTGGTTTGACAGCGGTTCCAGTCATGCGGCTGTGCTGACCCAACGCTCCGAACTGCAATGGCCGGCTGACATGTATCTGGAAGGCAGCGACCAACATCGTGGCTGGTTCCACTCCTCGCTGCTGACCTCAGTAGCCACCCGCGGCGTTGCGCCTTATAAGTCGGTTTTGACTCACGGGTTTGTCGTCGATGGCGAAGGACGCAAAATGTCAAAGTCGGTAGGCAATACAATTTTACCGCAGGAAGTCATCGAGAAATATGGCGCCGACGTATTGCGCCTGTGGGTCGCGTCCGCCGATTATCAGGCCGACATCCGCATTTCCAACGAAATCCTCAAGCAATTGTCGGAGGTCTATCGCAAGATTCGCAATACCTTCCGCTATATGCTGGGTAACCTGTATGATTTTGATCCCAATCAGGATTGCGTCGCTTATTCCGATTTGCAGGAGATTGACAAATGGGCTTTGCTGCGATTAGAACAGGTACAAGAGAAGGTAACAAAAGCATATGAAGAATATCAGTTCCATTCGTTGTATCATACGATACACAACTTCTGCACTGTCGATCTGAGCTCGATTTACTTCGATATCCTGAAAGACCGGCTGTATGCATCGACCCCTGGCTCCATTGAGCGCCGTAGTGCCCAAACAGTGCTGTATGAACTGCTGCAATCGCTGGTTGTTCTGGTTGCACCGGTACTGACTTTCTCGTCCGAGGAAGTCTGGCAACACATGCCCAAACGCGCCAATCTGCCATTTAGCGTACAATTGGCGGCCTGGCCGGTCGCCAAACCGCAATACCTCAATGCAGAGCTGGAGGTAAAATGGGATAAGTTGCTGGAACTGCGCAGTGAAGTAACCAAAGCGCTGGAAATTTCCCGCCGCAATAAAGAGATCGGCAATTCGTTGGATGCTGACCTGCAGTTGTTTGCGGATGGGGAAGCAATCGATTTGCTGCGTTCGGTGGAAGCGGAACTGGCCAACTATTTCATCGTTTCCGCTGTCAAACTGGCCAACCTGGACCAGGCGCCGGCAACGGCAGTTCGCTCCGAAACACTGTCACTGGCAGTGCAAGTCTTACCGGCAGTGGCGGAAAAGTGCGAACGGTGCTGGATTCATGCCGAACTGACATCGCCTGCGCCAGGAGAACCAGGACTGTGCAAACGTTGCGCAACTGTTATGACTGAAACCGAAATCATCTAACCCTGCGAACCAATCCCCGAAAAATTGATCGTAGCATCAAGAAAGAGGCAACCTGTGGCGCTGATTGGTTTGTCGACCCTGGTTATTGTAATCGACCAGGCAACAAAATACTGGATTCAATCCCGAATGGCCTATGGCGAATCTTCGCCGGTCATTCGGGAAATATTCCACATTACCTATATTCTCAATCCGGGAGCGGCCTTCGGCATCCTGGAAAACAAGACCTGGTTCTTTATTGCGGTCGCCCTGGTATTACTTGCAGGAGTCGCCTATCTTTACCCCCGGATGCCGGCGAACCAGCCGGTGGTGAAACTGGGCGCCGGTTTGTTGGTCGGCGGCGCGATCGGTAATTTGATTGACCGAGTACGGATCGGTTATGTGATTGATTTTTTTGATTTTCGAATCTGGCCGATTTTTAATGTGGCCGATATTTGTATTGTCTGCGGTGTGGCCTGTCTGGCTTATTATTTACTGATGACGCCGGAGGAAGCTGAATCCGTGTCACCGGGCAAGGAGCAATGATGGTTGGAAAACAGGAATTCCTGGTCGGAGCGGAAGCAGGGGAGCAACGCCTGGATGTGTACCTGACCGAATGCATGCCGGAGTTGACTCGTTCGCAGATCCAACGATTGATTGCCGAAGGGCATGTCACGGTGAATGGACGAATTCCCAGTAAAGCCGGTTACCGGCTGACGAGCGGCGAAACTGTGCATGTTTCGATCCCGGCGCCGACGGCTGATACGGTTGCCGCGCAAGACATTCCGCTCGACATTTTGTTTGAAGACGAACAACTGGTGGTCATCAACAAACGCCGCGGCATGGTCGTGCATCCGGCGGCAGGCAACCAGCAGGGAACACTGGTTAATGCCTTGTTGGCCCATTGCAGCGACCTGTCCGGCATCAATGGCGTAATCCGGCCCGGCATTGTGCATCGCCTGGACAAAGACACCTCCGGCGCAATGCTGGTTGCCAAAACGGATCTGGCCCATGTGTCGCTGGCCGAACAAATCCGCTCACATTCCGCCGGGAGAATCTATTTGGCCGTTGTCTACGGCAACCTGGTTGCAGATTCCGGCAGAATCGAAGGGGCAATCGGCCGACATCCCAAAGACCGTAAAAAAATGGCTGTCGTCAGACAGCTTGGCAAACCGGCAGTGACCCATTTTCAGGTAGTGGAGCGGTTGGGGCGCTATACGGTCGTCTCCTGTCGGCTGGAAACAGGTCGCACGCATCAGATTCGCGTGCACATGGCCTCGATCGGCCATCCTGTGGTCGGCGATCCGAAATACGGACCCGTGAAAGTCGAGTCAGGGATAAAAGGGCAGGCATTGCATTCGTCGGAAATTCATTTTACCCATCCGCGTACTGGTGAAGCAATGAATTTTTCGGCGCCGACGCCGCAAGATATGATAGAGTTGATCGAGCGATTGCGAAAATCCCGTTAAGGCCAAACTGATGGGGAGGGATAATCAACATGTCGAACTGGGTGGAAAAAGCAGTACTGATGGACAGCGATGCAATTCGTCGATCACTGATCCGGGTAGCGCATGAAATTGTCGAAAAAAATAAAGGCGGTTCCGACCTGGTATTAGTCGGAATCCGCACCAGAGGGGTACCGCTGGCCGAACGCCTGGCGGCGGAAATCCGCCGGATCGAAGCGACGCCGATTACGTTTGGCGTACTGGACATCACCTTATACCGGGATGATCTGTCACGGCTGGATTATCAGCCGGTAGTGCGGGAAACCAAACTGCCCGGCAATATCAACGGCAAAAACGTGATACTTGTCGATGACGTGCTATATACCGGCAGAACGATCCGGGCTGCACTGGATGCGATTATGGATATCGGCCGGCCGCAGACAATTCAGCTGGCTGTTTTAATTGACCGCGGCCATCGCGAATTGCCGATCAGGGCTGATTATGTGGGCAAGAACGTACCGACTTCACACCGGGAAAACGTCAGCGTACAACTGGGAGAAACCGACGGCGAGGACAAGGTAGTCATCGAGGAACTGACGGCTTAATGCCGCCTTGCAGGAGTTCGTTGATCTCCGTTTCGCTCGGCGTCATGCGCAAAGTTTTCTGTTTTTCATAGATAACAAAACCGGGCTTGGCCCCGGAAGGTTTTTTTACATAACGGCGCTCGGTGTAATCGACCGGAATATTGGCTGAATTACGGGCCTTGGAAAACCAGGCGGCGAGATGCGCCGCCTTTTCAATGTCCGCCAGCTGCGGCGAGGCGCCCTGACTGCGCAATACAACATGCGAGCCGGGAATATCTTTGGTGTGAAACCACAGGTCACGCGGCTGGGCATGCTTGAAAGTGACCAGATCATTCTGCCGGTTATTGCGGCCGACCAAAATCACCGCACCGGATGCGAGCTGAACTTTACGGGGTTCCGACGGTTTGGCATTCTGCCGCGAGCGGGGCGTGGGCGGCATATAACCGCTTTCACTCAGTTCCTGGATAATTTCCTGCACTTCCAGATTCGTAATCACATCAGTCAGCGACAAGGCAATCCCCTCAAGATACAGGATGTCCTGACGACATTGTTCAATCTGAATTTGAATCAGCTCCTGGGCTCGTTTAGCCCGGGAATATTTTTTATAGTAGCGCTGAATATTCTGCATCGGCGACAGGGCAGGGTCCAGGGCGATTTCCAACGTCGCTGCGGCAGCGTTTTCCGCGGCTGAGTATGAATCAGCAATTTGTATCGCTGTCATCCCTTGCTTTAACAGATGCAGGTTGGTCATCAGCAGGTCGGCTTGCTGGCGGAAAACATCGGCGTGTTGCGACTCATTCCATTCGTTGTCCAATAGCAAATTTTTGCGTTCCAGTTTGTCCAGTTCGGTTCGGACCCGTTTGGCAATATCCTGATGCAGATTCGTTTTCGGCGCCGCGGCGAGCGAGGAAGCATATTCAATCGCCTGATTCAGCGATTCGTAATTTTTCAGGCAGGCAGCTGACAAATGGCGGGGTTCAAAGTTAGCAACCGCCAATAAGCGGTTTGTCGCATCCAGGGCAACAAATGATGCGGTGGGGCTGCTGTGCATCGGGGTCAGCAAAGAAGCAAGCGCGGCGGTCAGTTCGACGATGTCGTCCGAGTTCAACGAACTTGTCGGTTTTTTCGCATCAAGACCGGCGCGAAACAAAATCTCGCTTACCGCCAGCGGTCCGATTCCTTCGACTGTAGCCATCAGGGCTTTACCCAGCGCAAGCTCAGTCTGTTGCGCAATCGCGGCAACGATTTGTTCGGGCGATTCTTGCATGGGGTCATGACGGTTGCGCGGCGGCGGCGGCAGATAAGGGATGCCAGGCACGATCTGACGAACCCGGCTGGTGTTGAAGCCGACGCGGCGGGCGGCATCGACAATCAAGCCATTATTGGCTAAAATCAGGTTACTGTTTTTGCCGGCCAATTCAACAGTAAGGGTTTTCGTATCGATCCTTCCCTGACCTTCGCGCAGATCAACATCAAAGTGCAGTACCCGATCCAGTCCAGCCTGCTGCGTAACTGCGGCGATTCGTCCGTCAGTCAGCTGCTTGCGCAGCAACATGCAGAGCGAAGATGGTTCCAATGGGTTTTCGCGGCTTTCGCGTGTGAAATGAACCCGGGGATCGGCCGGGTCGATCGAAATCGCCAAGGCGATTTCTTTTTCCGTCAATCGAATTCGCAGTACAAACAAAAAGCGGGTAGGTTGACTGATCCGCATGATACGTCCGCCGGACAGCTCATTATTTAATTCGTTAGCCAGGGAATGAATTGCCAATCCTTCAATATTCATACCTCAAAGTATACCATTTGCTTTGAATCGCGTCATCTTGAATCAGCGCAAAACTGTTCAGGCGGCGGCATTGTTTTGATATAATGGCAGTAGAAAAAATCAATTCCCCGGCAAAAACCTGATTAGGAGGATAAAATGTTTACCATAGACAAGTTGTACCAACCGCAAAACATTGCTGAAGCCGCAGAACTACTGACGAAATATCCGGATATTACCGTATTGGGCGGTTGTGGTTTTCTCAAACTGGGTAACCGCAAAATTGCCACGGCGTTAGATCTTTCTTTGTGCAGTTTGGCTGAAATTAGCGAAACAGAACAATATATCGAGCTCGGCGCCATGGTGACACTACGCGACGTTGAGGTGAATCCGGCCTTGAACCAATTTTTTGACGCCGTATTGCCGAAAGCTGTGGCGCATATCCTGGGAGTGCAATTCCGCCGCTGCGCCACCATCGGCGCCTCGGTCTATTCCAAGTATGGTTTTTCCGATATCCTGCCGGCCCTACTGGCCCTGGATACAGAGGTTGAACTGTTGCGTAGCGGCCGAATGCCGCTGGTCGATTTTTTGGCCAAGCCAATTTCACGCGATGTGTTGATCAGCGTACGAATTATTAAAGACAGCCGGCGGGCGGCTTACCAAAATCTGCGTAATGCCGGCGCTGACTTTCCGATTCTCAATGCAGCGGTATCACGATACGAAAAACAGTGGACCGTAATTGTCGGCGCCAGGCCGGCCCGGGCCGAAATCGCCGTGCAGGCCAGTCAGCTCTTGTCGGACATGGCAACCGATTCTATCGACATTGACAAGGTTGCTGCTACAGCCGCAGCAGAACTGACCTTTGGCAGTAACAACAAAGCCTCTGCCGATTATCGGCGTGCGATGTGCCAGGTATTGGTCAAGCGGGCAATCGGGGAGGTATTGGCGTGAAACTGGAATTGTTGATTAATCAAAAAAACTATGAACTGGAAGCGGCGCCTGATGAAATGCTGGCTGATGCCTTGCGCCGCCTGGGCATGCTCAGCATCCGCAAAGGCTGCGACACTTCCTGCTGCGGTTTGTGTACGGTCTGGGTCGAAGGAAATCCGGTTTTGTCCTGTACCATGCCAGCATTCCGTGCGCAGGGGAAAACAGTCACCACGATTGAAGGCATCCAGCCGGAAGCGGAAAAGTTCGCCCGGATCTTGGCGGCTGAAGGATCGGAACAATGCGGATTTTGCAGCCCCGGCTTTATCATGACCGTTATCGCGATGAAAAATGAACTGAAAAACCCCAGTGAGCAGGCAATCCAGCACTATCTAGCTGGCAACCTCTGCCGCTGCACCGGTTATATGGGGCAAATGCGGGCCATTAAAACTTACCTGGGAGGTGAGGTCCAATGAAATGGGTCGGCAAAAGCGTCAGTAAAATTGACGGAGTGGCGATCGCCACCGGCAAACCGCTCTACACAGAAGACCTGACTGTACCGGGTACCCTGGTGGTAAAACTGCTGCGCAGTCCGCATGCCTTTGCCCGAATTACTGCAATTGACACCGTTGCGGCCAAAGCGCTGACGGGAGTGGAATGCGTGCTGACGCATCAGGACGTGCCGCAGGTTCGCTACAGCAATGCCGGACAGTCTTTTCCCGAACCGTCGCCTTATGACCGATTGATCCTGGACCCGATTGTGCGTTACGTGGGCGATGAAGTGGCGATTGTGGCCGCAGTCGATGAAAAAACCGCACTGGCGGCGCTGGATCTGATCAAGGTCGAGTATGAAATTTTTGAACCAGTTCTTGCTTTATCCAGCGCAATCGACCATCCTTCGGTCGTACATCCGGAAACCGATCTGCACTGCAACTTTCCCATCGGCCTGGAACAACAGCGTAACATTGCTTCCAGCCATACGGTGGAAATCGGTGATCTGGCAGCTGAGCTGGCCTTGTGCGATGTCGTGGTGGAAGAAAGTTACAAGACGCAAGCCCAGGCCCAGGCGATGATGGAAACGTTCCGTAGTTTTACATACTTGGATCAGTCCGGTCGTCTGGTTGTGATCAGTTCCACCCAGATACCGTTCCATGTCCGCCGACAGTTGGCCCGAGCCCTGCAAATCCCGGCCACCCGGATCCGGGTCATCAAGCCGCGAATCGGCGGCGGCTTCGGCGCCAAACAGACCGGCGTCTGCGAAGTATATCCGGCGATTGTGACGTTGAAAACTGGCAAACCGGCCAAAGTCGTTTATGAACGGAAAGAGACTTTCATTGCATCGAACAGTCGCCACGCCACCGAATTCAAGGTGCGCATGGGAGCGAGCCGCGACGGAATCATCCGGGTTGTTGATATTGTCGGTCTGTCTGATACCGGCGCTTACGGCGAGCATGCGCCGACAGTTTTTGCCGTCATCGGTGACAAAACCATGCCTTTGTACAATAAAACCAAAGCAATACGGTATCAGGGTCATGCCGTATACACCAACAAGTTGCCCGGCGGAGCGTTGCGCGGCTACGGCGCCACACAGGGCACATTCGTCCAGGAATCCACGGTCAACAAGTTGGCGGCAACATTGGGCATGGATCCAACCGAACTGCGGCTGAAAAACCTGATTCGCGAAACGGAAACCTCCCTGTATTACAAAGGAAAAAAGCTGGGTAGTTCCTCGTTGCACCGCTGCATCGAAACTGGCAAATCGATGATCGGCTGGGACGCCAAATTCCCGCGGATTGAACAGGGCAATAAAGTGCGTGGGGTAGGGATGGCCGTCACCATGCAGGGATCCGGAATTGCCAATATCGACACCGCATCGGCCGAAATCCGACTGAACGACGACGGATTCTATACCGTGTTGGTGGGGTCAACGGACATGGGAACCGGCAGTGATACGATTTTGCTGCAGATGGCGGCGGATGTATTGGCCGCGGATATGGATCAGTTTATCATTCATGCTGCTGATACCGACGTGTCGCCATTTGATCCCGGTTCCTACGCATCCAGCACGACCTATGTCACCGGCATGGCAGTAAAAAAAGCCGCCGAAGAATTGCGGGACAAGATCCTTGAACAAGCTGCCAGCGTGCTGCAAGTTCCTGCTGAGCAATTGCAACTTGACGGAGAACAGTGTATCGACCAGGCGTCCGGCAAAACTGTTAGCGTAGCCAGTATTGCCGCCGCTGCCGTAGTCGGTCCGGACCATCGCCAATTATCCGCCTACGCGACGTTTGGCAGCCCGGTTTCGCCGCCGCCGTTTGTCGCCGGCTTTGCCGAAGTCGAAGTCGACACAGAAACCGGTAAAGTGACATTGCTCGATTTTGTCGCGGTAGTCGACTGCGGCACAGTCATTAATCCTGCCCTGGCGCGGGTGCAAACCGAGGGCGGTATTGTGCAGGGAATCGGCATGGCATTGTACGAAGAAGTGCAATATGACAAAAAAGGCAACTTGCAGTCAAACTCGTTCATGACCTATAAAATTCCCGGTCGCGGCGATGTGGGAACCGTCAGGGTTGCCTTCGAAGAAAGCTACGAACCGACTGGTCCGTTCGGCGCCAAATCGGTCGGCGAAGTGGTGATCAATACGCCGGCTCCGGCCATTGTCGCAGCAATATACAATGCAGTGGGCGTCCAAATAACCGATTTGCCGGTCACGCCGGAAAAAATATTTCTCGGCATGCAAGCGCAGAAACAAGCGTAAGCAATAAACAAACCAATGGTATTTAAAACAAATGTTCTCTTGCGATCAATCGGCTATAAATAGCTAGTTGATCGCTTTTTTATTATTTACACGGCATTATTTTCGCAAAACACAACCGACATTTTCTGCCCACATGCGATCACAAGAACATCCGTTCTTGTGATCGCATGTTTGACGAGATATACGCACTAAGATGCCGATATTTCAACTGTTTAGCGATATATACACCGTTTTGGTTTGTGAAATTGAGAACACATGTTCCGTTGCTAACTTGTGGCTAAAACGGAGCGATGAAAAGATTTTTAACCGGCGTACGGGAATGCGAAGGGGTTTGTGAATTTGTAGAGAATTTAATAAGCGATGATTAAGACCGTAAACAAGTAGTTAACTGGGAGGGGAAGAAAGAAAAATGAAAGAGCAATGGCGCGATTTTATCAGCATGATGATTAGTAACCGGTTTGATCCAAAGTTTCACCGTGATCCCTCGGAATTAGCAAAAAGCTCCGTTTATCCCGCATCATTTCATGTTGCGGATCAGTGCGGTATTTTCCTGGCCCGTGTCAATGGCGAAAAGAGTCTAATCGCCGTGGCCCAGGCTGAGTCAAAATTATTCAATGAAATTCAGGCGCAGGAGACATGCACAATCGATGGCAAAGCGGTAAAAATTGCTGCGCTGTCGCCGAATAATGCCGTAGTTTTGCGCAAATCTTTCCCGTTTATGAAGCCGGTGGCGTTTGGTCGCAACAGTTTCAGTCTGGGACTGGGCGACCGCCTGGGCTTGGCTTCACCCGGCCATCTGCGCTGCCTGGCCGGCTCGGGAATCCGACCGGTGCTAGCCCAACAGTCAATTCGCGAATTGACCTTAACCGAACGGACTTACAATAATGTATTGGACGCAGCCTCCTGGGCGGTCTTGCAGGAAGGATTCCATGATGGTTTCGGCGCTGACGGCGATCACCTGAAACGGCCCGAGGACATCAAAATGGCGCTTGATCTGGGTTATTCGATGATTACCCTGGATTGTTCGGAAAAAATCGATGGCAGTATCGCCGCCATGAATGCCGCCGACCGTGCGGCAAAATATCAGGCGCTACCGGCAGATTTCAGAGCGAAAATGGAACAGTTTTATCTGGGTAAAACCTTCCCGGTCGGAACGTTATCTGTTCATTTTGATCAGGAATCACTGCAGGAAATCCTGATGACCTATGGCGAAACCCTGGCGTTTATTCAACAGATTGATGCCAAATTCATCAAGCCGCATCATCAACCGGTCGATTTCGAACTCTCGATTGATGAAACCGCTACGCCGACAACGCCTGCCGCCCATTACTTTATGGCGTCCGAGATGGAAAAAGCGGGGATAGTTCTTTGCAGCCTGGCGCCGCGCTTTATCGGTGAATTTCAGAAAGCAATCGACTATATCGGCGATCTTGCTGTCTTTGAAGCCGACTTCGCTGTCCACGCCGCCATCGCCGACCACTTCGGCTATCGGCTGAGTATTCATTCAGGCAGCGACAAGTTCAGCGTATTTCCCATCATTGGCCAGTACACCAAAGGACGGGTTCATGTAAAAACTGCCGGCACCAACTGGCTGGAAGCACTGCGCGTCGTCTGCCGCCAGGAGCCGCAATTCTTCCGTGAACTCTGCCTGTTCGCGCTGTCGCGTTTTGCCGATGCGACAAAGTTTTACCACGTCACCACCGACCTGGCGAAAATTCCTGCAGCCCAATCCCTGGCTGACGGCGAGCTGGAACGGATGTTGAACGAACTGGAAGAACATCTGGACCGCGGATTTCAGCCGAAAATCAAAGCTCTGCGGCGACTGGTGCGCAACCCGGAAGCCAACCCCGAAACCGATCCTGAGGCGACTAAAGACATCACGATCCGCACGCACGCCGAGGATCTGCTCAAGAGCGAGTTTTTCACGAACGAACTCTACGCCAAAGTCACCCGATATTGCACCGCGATTGACGTGGCGGTTTCGCAGATCATCGGTCACGATTGATCACCAC
>JBGSKE010000395.1:0-4543 GCA_041741355.1 Negativicutes bacterium
GCACAGGGAAGCATCTCACGTTATTTAACCATTTGAAATCACACTACGCAGCAACAGGGAGGTCTTTTTTTGCGCGTCATCATCATCGGCGCCGGTAAAGTGGGTTACAAACTTGCCGAAAAACTTTCAGAGGAAAATCACGAAGTCCTGATCATCGAACAGAATGAGGATCGCCGAAAAATCCTGCAAGAAAACCTTGATGTCCTGGTATCCGGCGGCAACGGCGCAAGCCCGCGAGTCCTCGCCGATGCCGGTGTCACGCACAGCGATTTATTGGTGGCAGTTACCGATCAGGACGAGGTGAACATGCTGGCCTGTATGGTGGCCAAACGCGCCGGCGTCGGTCGCACGGTCGCCCGGGTTCGCAGTCCGGAATACGTGCAAAAAGACCAGGCCCTGTTTCGAGAATGGATGGGCATTGATCTGTTGATCAATCCGGAAATGGTTACTGCGCTGGAAATATTGCAAATTTTAAAAACACCAGCCGCACTGGACGTAGAAGAATTTGCCGGCGGCCTGGTTCGCTTGCTGGAAGTCCGCCTCCGTTCCGATTCGCCTTTCGCCAATGTCCCGCTCAAAGACCTGACATTGCCTGCCGACACTTTGGTCATCGGCATTTTGCGCGGCGAAAAAATGATCATCCCCAAAGGGCACGACGTCTTGTTGCCTGACGATCATGTCTTCTTTATCGGCGAACATGACGCTATTATCGACTTCGAAGACAATTTTACCAACAAACGCAGCAAAGTCGAACGGGTAATGATCGTCGGCGCGGGCCGCGTCGGTCGCAATCTGGCGGTGTTGCTGGAACAGAACGGGATTTCCGTCAAAATTATCGATAACAATCCAGAACGCTGTGATACCACTGTTTGCCTGCTAAACAAAGGTATCGTCCTGCAGGGCGACGGAACCGACATTGACCTGTTGCGCCAAGAAGGAATCAGCGAAGCCGACGCGGTCATTTGCCTGACCAATGACGACAAACTGAACCTGTTGGTCGCGTTGCTTGCCAAACGTCTCGGCGCAAAAAAAACCTTCGTTCGAGTCGGGCGTAACGAATATGCTTCGATCATGCAGCAAGTCGGCGTCGATGTCGTACTGTCGCCGCAAATTCTTACCGCCAGTGTCATTTTGCGTTTCATCCGTCAAGGCGACTTGGTGTCGCTGATGTTGTTTGAAGGCGCCAAGGCGGAAGCGATGGAATTGATAGTGGCCGACGGGGCCAAAATCATTGGCAAGCCGCTGCACAAAGCACATTTTCCGCCCCAATCGTTGATCGGCATGGTAGTCCGAAACGGAAAAACAATGATTGCCAATGGCAACACGGTTCTGCAGGTTGGCGATCGCGCCATCATCTTTACTCTGCCGGGCAAATCGGATGAAATCACCAATCTATTCCAAGGAAACGGTTGATCTTCCATGGATTATCGATTTACCTTATCAGTCCTGGGGCGCCTAACTTTCGGTTATGGTCTGTGTATGTTAATTCCTTGCCTGCTGTCTTGGTATCATGCCGAAACAGCTTGGCAAGCCCTATTTTTGTCAGCGATCATTTCCATCGCGCTCGGTTGGGGCATGACTTTTCTCCGCCGAGATAGTCATCATCTGGGAATCCGGGAGGGGTTTGCGATTGTCGGCGGCGGCTGGCTGCTGGCATCCCTGCTTGGCGCCTTGCCGTATACCTTCTCCGGTGTTTTGCCGAACTACATCGACGCCGTATTTGAGACAGTGTCGGGTCTGACAACTACCGGGGCATCAGTTGTCACGGATATCGAGATTCTGCCGCTGGGGATTTTGCTGTGGCGCAGCCTAACCCATTGGCTGGGCGGCATGGGTATCATCGTTTTATTCATCGCTTTTTTGCCGGAAATCGGCTCCGGCGCCATCCACATGTTTCGCGCCGAAGTTCCCGGTCCGATCGCCGACCGGGTTGTGCCGCGATTACGCGACACCGCGATGACACTCTGGGCCCTTTACAGCGTATTTACGCTGGTACAGATCATTTTACTCATGGTAGCCGGCATGTCTTTATTTGACGCAATCAACCATACCTTTGCCACGATGGCAACCGGCGGCTTTTCGACAAAAAATGCCAGTGTCCTGTACTATGACAGTCTGGCGATTGAACTAATCATTGTTTTATTCATGACGATTGCCGGCGGCAACTTCGGTTTATATTTCCTGGTCTGGAAAAAAGGCTGGCGGCATTTGTATCACGATCTCGAATTCAAAGCCTATCTTGCGATCATGGCTACTGCGACGCTATTCATCGCCGCAAACCTTGCGCTGACTTCCAGCCAGCCTTGGAGCAAGGCATTGCGCGACGCCTTGTTCGCAGCTTCTTCGATCATGACAACGACCGGCTTTGTCACCGCCGATTTCGATCAGTGGCCTTCATTTTCAAAACTGTTATTGCTAATCCTGATGTTCATCGGCGGCTCTGCCGGTTCGACCGCCGGCGGAATGAAAGTCGTCCGCCTGCTGCTGTTGGCCAAGCAGTCCTGGAATGAGCTGCAGCGCGACTTGCATCCACGCATGGTGATCAATGTAAAATGCGGCGGCAAGCCGGTGCATACATCAATATTGCAAGCCACCGGACAGTTCTTTTTCGTGTTCATGCTAACTTTTGCCGTTTCTGTGTTGCTGGTATCCGCCGCCGGCCTCGACGCCTGGGACGCCATCGGCGCCGTAGCCGCGACCCTGGGTAATGTCGGTCCCGCTTTCGGCGTCGTTGGCCCTACTCAAAACTATAGTTCCCTGTCTGACTTCATCAAAATCGTATTGACAACCTGTATGTTGCTGGGCAGATTAGAACTCTTCACCTTGCTTGTTTTTCTTCGACCGGAGTTTTGGCGAAGTCATCGCAATTGGTAATACGCTTAGCGGTAGTTGACTTCCTGGTTGACGCAGGTCTTCAACGGCTTTTTCTCCAATCCCAGAATCAAATTCTCCGCCGCCAGCATCGCCATGCGATTGCGGGTTTCCAGCGTAGCACTGCCAATATGCGGTGTGACAAAAACATTGGGCAATTGCAGCAATGGGTGATCGGCCGGAATCGGTTCCGGGTCAGTGACATCAAGTGCACAGCCGGCAATCACTCCATCTTTTATCGCCATGTACAGTTCTTCCGTCTTCACAATCGCACCGCGGGCCGCGTTGATAAAAAACGCGGTCTTTTTCATTTTGCCAAATTGCTGAGCGCCGAACAAGCCTTGCGAATCCTCGTTCAATGGCACCAACACCACGATGAAGTCGGATCTTTCGAGCAGTTCGGCAAAGTCAACATAGACCGCGCCGTTTTCTTCTTCAGGGCTACGCCTACGCCGGTTGTGATAAAGGATCTCCATACCGCTGGCTTGGGCGCGCCGCGCCACAGCCGAGCCAATCTGGCCCAGACCGACCATGCCTAATGTTTTGCCGTACAAGTCAACTCCCAGCGGTATCGGCATGACCGGTGTCCATTGGCCGTCTTGTACGATGGCAACGCTTTCCTTAATTCGGCGGGCAGCGCATAGTACCAATAAAAAAGCCAGATCAGCCGTTGCTTCCGTCAACACCCCCGGTGTATTGCCAAAGGGCACACCCCTGGCGGTACAGGCAGCGACATCGATATTGTCATATCCTACCGAACTTTGAGCAATCACCCGCAGTTTTGGCGCATGCGCCAGCAGTTCCGCATCCACCTTGACCGGTTGTCCGCCAACCGACATTAGCCCGTCTGCGTCCGCAATCCAATCGAGCAATAATTGCCGCGGCATCACGCCCGGTTCATCCCATGACTTGACTTCGCAGCGCTCGCGAATCCATTGATCGGCTTCCGGCATCGGCTTTCCTGTCATTACAATTTTTCCCAACTTCATTATAGCCTCCCATGGTTTTTCTTTATTTACGATCAACTTCAGTCAATTTCCACAAAAAATCACTGATATCCTGCTGTCCCTGTGCCAAATATTGCGCCGCAGTAGGCCGGATTCCTACCCTGACTGTGACCGCCTCCTTCGGCAATGCCTGGAACATATCTTCATCAGTTGAATCATCACCAGCCGCCAGAATAAAATCATACGCAGCATCATCGAGCGCCGCCAATACGGCGGCGCCTTTATTGGCGCTTTTCGCCCGGACTTCCACCACTTTATTCCCTTCGAGCACTTCCATGTTGGTCTGGAACAAGAGATTGTTGAGTTCAAACTTCAGTTCCTGCGCCAGAAAATCAGCCGATTCTGCGTCCGACTGACGATAATGCCAGGCGACCGAACATTCTTTTTCTTCCATAAACGAGCCCGGCAATCGATCAACATAAAACTCCAACAAAGGCATAATTCGCACTTTCCAGCTATGGTCGGGAAAGACCCGTTTTCGCCAAATCCCGCCGCGGCGCCGCATCCAGGCCCCATGCTCCGCCACTAGGCTCATCCGGATATCTCCCAGGTTCGCCTGTAAAAACTCGCGTTGTCGACCGCTAATAATGGTAATATCGTTGCGTGGATCGCTGGCAAGTGTACGCAAGAGTTCCATCAACTTCCTGTCAGGCACCGCTTGCTCG
>JBGSKE010000396.1:0-2422 GCA_041741355.1 Negativicutes bacterium
ATGGAAATGCAAAGTCTCTGGAAAATCCCCTTTGTTTTGGTGACCCATGACCCAGAGGAGGCCAAAACGATGGGCGGGCAAGTGCTGTTCCTGGAGAAAGGGCGACAAGTGGAACGGGACGTTCCCTGGTAACCGGTTGAACATTTTTCTCCACTGCGTTATAATGTTCACATAATCAACACCTGAGGAGCAGGGCCCCCTAGCCTGACGCCAAGGGATGTGCATTATGACGCATTTAGTCATGTTTGTGTCATGAAGTCCATCTGCTTTGCGCTGCCTGCGCGAAGCAGATTTTTTTGCAGTATCTTAGCAGGAAGGAGCGGCGGTTAATCGATGAAAGGCGCGGCGAACACGCTCAAGGGTTTGTACATTCCAGCGGCAATCGGCCTAGCCTGGTTGGTCGGCTCGCATTTTTCGCTCTGGAACAGCTATATCATCCCGCCGCCGACCGAAGTTGCCGCGGCCTTCTGGCAGATCAGCAGCGACGGCAGCCTAGCCAAACATCTGCTGACCAGCGTTTACCGGGTGTTTGTCGGTTTTTGCGCGGCGTTTTGCCTGGCTTATCCGCTGGCAGTGCTGCTCGGCATGTTCCAGCGCCTGTCGGCTTATTTTGATATCACGCTGGAAGCGCTGCGCCATATTCCACCGCTGGCGACGATCCCGATGCTGATTCTGTGGTTCGGCATCGGCGAACTGCCCAAGCTGTTGATCGTGGTCATGGCCACGTTCTTTCCGATCTTTTTCAACACGTTGCATGGCGTCGCCAGTTGCGACAGCAAATTGATCGAGGTCGCCCGCTCGTTCGGCCTGAACCGGCGCGAAATCTTCCGTCAGGTCGTGCTGCCGGCGTCTTTGCCCTCGGTGATGGTGGGATTGCGGCTCGGCCTCGGCTATAGCTGGCGGGCGCTGGTCGGCGCCGAACTGATTGCCGCCTCGTCCGGCATCGGTTACATGATTTTGGACGCCGAACAACTATCGCGGCCCGATCTCGTCGTCATCGGTATTCTGACCATCGGCGTGATGGGAACGCTGATCGACTTGTTGTTCTTCGCGTTGACCCAGAAACTGATTCCCTGGAAAGTAGGTGAATCAACCGATTATGGCCGGGGTTAAGCTGACGCAACTGTCCAAACACTATATTGTGGCCGAGCAACCGCTGGAAGCGGTCAACAACGTCACCACCCTCATCGAGCCAGGCAGCTTCACCGTGATCGTCGGGCGCAGCGGTTGCGGCAAGACAACGCTGCTCAGGCTGCTCAGCGGCCTGGAACAAAAATCCGCCGGCAGCATCGAGTGGCTTGGCGATGGAAACGGCGGCGCTGCCGCCAAAGTAGGCGTCGTCTTCCAGGAGCCGCGGTTGATGCCCTGGCTGACCGTCTACGAAAACATGGCCTTTGCGCTGGCGAAGCAGCCGGACCGAGCGCTGGTCGACCGCCAGGTAAGCGCAACGCTGGAACAACTGGGACTGGCCGGGTTCCGCGACGCCTACCCTGCTCAGCTATCCGGCGGTATGGCCCAGCGGGTCTCGCTTGGTCGCACACTTTGCTACAACCCCGATTTGATCCTGATGGATGAGCCGTTTGGCGCGCTGGATTACTTTACCCGCAAGAAACTGCAACGCGAACTGGTCGATCTGTTCCTCCGCGAGCACAAAACCATCGTGTTCGTCACCCATGATGTCCCCGAGGCCGTCTACCTGGGCCAGAAAGTCCTGGTCATGGAAGCCGGGCAAATCGTCCGCGAAGTCCCGATCGACCTACCCTACCCCCGTCAACCCGCCGATCCGGCATTGATCCGGCAGCAGTTGGAAATTCTGGCGGCGCTGGAAAACTAATATAGCAATGGAGGTTATCTGAATGAAAAAAACGACCAAACTGATTGGTGGACTATTGGCGCTGCTGCTAATCGTCATTGCCACCGGTTGCGGCTCCGCCCCGGCGACGCAGCCCGCAGCAAGCAAGCCAGCGGCGGCGAATCCCAAAGCGATTACGCTCACCTATGTCAAAGCGCCGCTGAATGTGCCGTCGATCGTCGAAAAGAAACTGGGCCTACTGGAGAAGGAATTTGCCAAAGACAAGATCGCCGTGCAGTACCCGGAAATTACCGTCGGCTCTAAACAAACCGAAGCGATGGCCGCCGGTTCACTGGACTTCGCGCATGCGCTAGGCGGCACGTCGGCGATTCTGGCCGCCGCCAACGGCGTCGATCTCAAAATCATCGCGATTTACAGCCGCGCTCCCAAAGCATTCGTCGTGCTGACCAAAGGCGACAAAATCCAAAAAATCAGCGATTTGAAAGGCAAAAAAGTCGCCGGCCCCAAGGGAACCATCCTGCATCAACTCATCTTAGCCGCCTTGGCCAAGGAAGGATTGAAGCCGGATGACATCCAGTTCGTCTCGATGGATCTGCCCAGTTCCGCCGC
>JBGSKE010000397.1:0-8906 GCA_041741355.1 Negativicutes bacterium
ATTTCAACAAAATCGGAACCACTAATCGAAAAGAACGGAACGCCTGCTTCACCGGCCACAGCTCTGGCCAAGAGAGTTTTTCCCGTTCCGGGCGGCCCGAATAGCAGTACGCCTTTGGGAATTCGCGCACCCAGATCATTAAATTTTTTCGGATGCTTTAAAAACTCGACAACTTCTTCCAGTTCTTCTTTGGCTTCTTCGGCGCCTGCCACATCATCAAAAGTAACTTTGATTTTTTCTTCGTTATGCAGTTTAGCGCGACTTTTGCCGAAAGACATGACCTTGCTGCCGCCGCCTTGTGTTTGTTGCATGATAAAGAACCAAACGCCAATCAGCAACAGCATCGGCAACAACGACGAAAAGAGCGTCGTCCACCAGGGCGGTTGCGGCGGCAATTCTGCTTTGATATCGATTTTCTTTTCACGCAGAGTATTAATCAATGTGGGATCACTCGGCGTGACCAGTGTGAATTCCTGACCGTCTTTGAGTTTACCGCGAATCGTGTTGTCCACGATGGTTACTCGATCGACCTTCTGATCTTCGACCTGTTTCAGAAATGCGGTATAAGACACCTCTGTTTTGGTCGTCGTTTTGGCCGAATAGTAGTCGATAATCGATATCGCGATAATGATGATCAGTAAGTAAAAGCCTACGTTGCGAAAAAACTTGTTCAAACGGGGCCTCCTATTGCCAGCACGAATGGCTGTCTATTGATATTATTCGTAGGGGATAATTATATCATAAAAAGCAGGGCTTTTAAATAGTGGTTGACGCCGTTGTATCGTTTCAACCCTTTTGATATATTTCCGGTTTTAGCACGCCAATAAATGGCAGGTTGCGGTACTTTCCAGCATAATCAAGGCCATAGCCAACAACGAAATGGTCAGGAATGATAAAGCCGTTGTAATCCACCGTTACATTGACCTTGCGTCGATCCGGTTTGCTGAGCAGTGTGCATATCCGCACGCTCGCAGGCTTCCGTGACTTGATATTGTCGACCAGGTAATTCAAGGTCAGTCCAGAATCAATGATATCCTCAATAATCAGGATATGCCGTCCTTCAACGACTTCATCCAAATCCTTGATAATGCGAACCACGCCGCTGGAGTTTGTCGAAAGCCCATAACTGCTGATTGCCATAAAGTCGATATCCATCGGCCGCTTGATGGACCGCGCCAAATCAGCCATGAAAATCACAGCGCCGCGCAAAACACCGATCATCAAAATCTCCTGTCCTGCATAATCATTGGTAATCTGTTGCCCTAGTTCCCGTACGCGCGCACCGATTTCCTCTGAAGTAATCAATATCCGTTCAACATCTTTTAACATAGCAACTTTCCTCCTGTCAGTCTGTATTATCTATTTTCGTTTGCTCTAACACGATGATTTCCTGACTGGCTTTGTTCACTCTGCCGCGCTCTGAACGGCGCAATCCAGCAATCCATATAATTCCTTGCCCATCAAAAATCAGCGGCAGCCGATCCCGTTGTCCAGCCGAAATTTTGAGATCAATCAGCAGTTTTTTCAACTTACGCTTACCCGGTGCTCCCAACGGCTGAAACAGGTCACCCGGCAATCGCTGCCTGACACCCAGGGGAAATTGCAACGCCGCACAATCAAACACAGCCTTATGCGGGCCAAGATCATCCGGCAGCCGACTGTCGCCCGAAAAGCGGGAACAATGAATTACTACGCCAAACTCAGGCAACACCGTTTCACCAGGGCAAGCCAGCAGTACCGATTGCGGTTGTGGCGGACTTGCAGCTTGCTCTGCATTACTGGCTAAGGCTTCGAGATATAAGTCCTGATAGTTTTTGCGCGCCTGCCAATTACCCGGCAGGTCAATTCGTCGTGCACCATGTTTTTGCAAAAACAACTGTCGAATTTGTTCAATATGATTATAACCGATTCCTCGCGTATCCCCGCGCAATTGCTCCAGCAGCTCCCGCAGCAATTGACGCTGAATTGCAACATGCATGCCCGCAAACACCCCGGCATCGATCCGATATCCATGTTCCCGCTGTTCGACAACGTTGGGCAAGCACTCCAGAGTATGCCGTCGCAAAAAATCTTGTCCTTCAGCCAAAACATCCGCGGTTCGACATAAAGTATCCGTCACTGCAGGATTAAACCTTTGTATCAATACAGGCATCAGTTCATGGCGCACTCGGTTGCGCATGAATTTCACATCGCTATTAGAATCATCTGTTCGGGGCTGCAAGTCGCGCTCACGACAATACGCGTCAATTTCTACCCGGCTCAGGCACAACAATGGTCTGATTATATCAAGTCCGCGCGGTTTCATCGCGCTCAACCCGCGCCACCCGCCGCCACGCAGCAGAGTCAAGAGCACCGTTTCCGCCTGATCCTCTCGGTGATGACCAGTCGCAATCGCGCCACCGCCTATTTGAGCTAAAATCTGCCGCAAATATTCATAGCGCAGTTTGCGGGCGACTTCTTCCAGCGAACCGCCGTTCAGTTGCAATAAAGCAGGAACATCTGCGAATCCGCCGAAAAAGGGCAAGCCGCGCGCAGCGCAAAACAACCGGACAAATTCCGCATCCTGACGGGACGCTTCGCCACGCAATCCATGATCAAAATGAGCGACAAACAAAGTGATGACGCCTGTTTCCTGATATTCGACCAACAAGTCGACCAATGCCAGCGAATCAGGACCGCCCGAACATGCCGCCAGAACATTTCCGCGTTGGGGCAAAAGTTCATGTCGTTCAATCCAGGCGCGGACTTTGGCCTGAATCATGCAAGCCTCCCTATAATGGTTTCGTCACCATTCGTATTTTCCCTTCGGTTCACGCTCATTCATATTATCTTCAAAATTCCACAGTTGCAAGCCCAAAATAAAAATTCATCACGCCTTTATTATCATCTCTGCGTAAACCGCTTACTCGTGCAACAGCAGTCCGCCATTATCTCGTTTAGCCACTCTATGCTAACCCCAAGCGGAGTCGAGCTGGATTTACCGGCAAGCGCTGGCGGTCGGGGCAAGTCTGCCAGCGCGCTGCTCCATCGTCGCAAATAGCTCATTGGGTTTCCCGCGTTTTCCAAAAGAGAGAGCAGCCTGCGCTGCTCCCAAAAACTTATGGATTATAAGTTAATGCTGTTACTGGCTTCAAACGATCCTGTTCCTGCACTTGAATTTTACGCAAGGTATTGAGTCTTACGGTACGGTGTCCGTTGGTCGGTTGCCTTCCCGGCTTTTCATAAGCCAAACTGCCAGGTCCATTATAGATAAACTCCGGAATTCCTTCGTCCGACAGACGCATAACCAACAAGTGGTCCGGAACTTGGTCGGAACGAAAAACCACCGAGTCAGCTTGTGTCGACTTAATTTGCACCATTTTCACTTTGTCGCGGGTCCGCGCATTATGAATTTTGCTTGATGCCGGCAACAATTCAAGGTCAAAGACCTTTGCAGCTAATACTGCACAGAAACTATCGATAACCTGAGCTGCCGGCGTAAAACTTCGCTTGGGAAACAGCCGCTCCAGTTCCGTTGTCAGGGAAAAATACTGGCAGATCAGTTCACCGACGTGTTGTTTGGACAATGCGGATTCATCTCCTTCAACCGGCATCTGTTAGCTTTTTAAATATTAGACAAACTTCGCAATTTCCCTCGGGACCTTAGTCCCATTTTTCACAAATCAAAGTCCTAATTTACGCCTGCCAATATTCACCCGAGGGCAGTTCCATTACTGTGAGCGGTCCTCGCCACGCCACACCGGTATCCAAAAAATATTTATGCTTACGAATCACCGGTTTGGCCGAATCCGCAATGTCGGCAAACAAATCGTATCGTTTGAGATAGTGGATGGGCGTATGACCGGTTACCACATCCTGTGGCCCAAAGTATTCCTCGATATACTCCTCTCGTATCCAAATCAAATCTTGCGGGTTTTGTTGTTCAATAGTCTTGCCCGGCCTGATTCCGGCATGAACAAACAAAAAGCCTTTCACTTCAACCCAACGGGGTAATCCGGCAAAAAAACACAAATGTTCATCCAGCGTTGTTGCATGGGCCCGATAAGAGTCTAGCGTAATTTCACCGCCATTGGCAAACCATTGTTCCAATTCCGCCGGACTAAAATATCTTTGCTTTCGTTGCCGTAACGCCCGATACATCAGATCTTCATGATTTCCATACAAAGCAATCGCACCCGCCTGCGATAAACGTTGAACTTCCGCTGCAACCCGTCGGGAGTCCGGACCGCGGTCCACATAATCACCGAGCAAGACCAGTCGGTCAACGCCTGGCGTATAGCCGCAAAGCAAAAGCACTTTCAACATTTTTTCATAATGACCGTGAATATCCCCCATCACTAACAAACGGCCGGGAAAGGCAGCTGTATCTTCCTCTGTTCGCAAAAAACGAATCCCCTTTCCTGACTGAATAGTTTTGTGATATTGAGCGTCTAAATCCGCTTCGACATCTGCCCCTTTCTCTCCTGCAGCATATGTACGGACTAAAATAAAAAAGAGGCTGCTACATGCAACCTCCTAAAACAATTCGCTTGAATTAATTTCCTGTTGATGCCAATCGGCGGAGCCGTGACCCAACCAAACCCGTCCGTTCATAATATTGTCGGTACTCGGGAAACGTCTCAAGCAACAAGGCCTCTTCCCTACGCAATCGTATCAGTAAAAATACAATTTGTGCAGCCGCCGCGATCATCATCGGTGCGGTCGGAAACATTAATGCATTGGCAACTGCCCATGTCATATAACACACGTACAACGGATGTCGCGAAAACTTATAAGGACCATGCGCAACCACCGCATGCGCTTCGGGAACGACCGTCAGGCAATCGCCCAAGCAGAACAAGGACCAGATGACTACCGGATAGGGTAGCAACGAAAGACCCACCCCAATTTGCCGCAGCTGCGAGGCGAAAATCCCCCCCTCGTGCTGCGGTGAAAACACCATCACCGCGACACTAAACCCGAACGTAGTTCCCAGCCCGATCAGCAACGATGAAATGCGGCTATCAATGGTTTTCGGTTTTTGCAGCAGGCTACGACTTAGGAAATATATATCCAGCAAACTAACCGCAATCACCGGCAATCCCCACAACAAATGATGCAGCGATCGATTCAGCGTGCTTATCGTCAAGAAAATGATTGCCACCATAAACAGGGTCACCGATCCGCCGGCCAAAAATCGAATGGCCTGTTGTTGTCGGTTGCTCGGGTTCATCACTGCTCAACTCCTTACAAGTTCAAGTGCTTATGCTGCAAAACGTTTTCTGATAAAAGTCCCCCCGGCCTTTGCGGGGCCGGGGGGACTTCGCTGTCTTTTCTTACAGTGCGCCGGCCACGGTGTTGAACTGCGCCAGAACCTGCGGACCAAGGAGAATCAAACCTGCCATCCCGACGACGGCGACCAGCGCGAGAATCAAACCGTACTCAACCATGCCCTGGCCTTTTTTATTTTGCAGAACCGAAGTAATCATCGTCAACATTTTAATGTACCTCCCCAAATTTTTTATTTTTTGGTTTGCTGTGCTTGCTTTCTGATCATATTGTAGCAAGTCACAGGGGGAGTTCCATCGTACGCAGGTCTTATTTTGACTAGGCGCATCGTCCTATTTGTCACCGGGACGCCAAGTTCCACTATTATCCACTATTGTCGTCCAAAGGAGCCGTGATCATCACCCTGGTCCCCTTGCCTGGGGTCGATTTGATCACGAATTTCCCCTGTAGCAGCTGCAAACGCTCCCGCATGCCCATGAGTCCAAAGTGCCCGACTGGCGATTCTTCGTTGGACGAATCAAATCCTTTGCCATCATCCTCAATCACCAGAGTCACACCAGCCGGTGCGAACTCAATCCGCACCCGGACTGTCGACGCCTGCGCATGCTTGACCACATTATTCAGAGCCTCCTGAGCTACACGAAATAAACCGATTTCAATGTGGCTTTCCAAACGCCGTTCCCTGCCTGTCACCGTGACCTCGGTAAAAATCCCCTGCTGGTTACGGAAGTTTTCCAGCACGCCGCGAATTGTTGGAACCAGGCCCAGGTCATCGAGCGCCATCGGCCGCAGGTCGAAAATAATCTTGCGGATTTCGCCTAGCGTCCCCCGAATATGCTCGCGAAGTTGACGCAGTTCGAGTTTGGCGCGCTCCACATCGGTATCAATGAGCCGCTCACAGACCTCGGCGCGGAAAACGATATTGGCCATCGCCTGCGCCGGTCCATCATGGATATCCCTGGCCACCCGCCTTCGCTCTTCCTCTTGGCTGCGAATAATTTGTGCGCCCATGACTTGTGCGTTCTGCAATGTTTCAATCTGGGCAAATGCCGCACTCATATGATTTCCCAAATAGTCCAGCACCACGCCGACTTGAGAAACCAGTTGCTCCGCTTTAGTAACCGTGACCCCCAGGTTTCGCAGGCGAATCTCCTGTTCATTGCGCTGACGTCGCAAATTTTGTTCCTGCTCACGAGTCACCGCCAAATCAACCTGGATTTTTCGGGCATCCTCGTATGCTTCGCGCACTTCCTTTTCTGGATGGCTCTTGAAATCTCTACTGACTTCCATTAGGTGAATGCGGGCTTTGCGCTCGCTCCGTTCCAAATCATCAACTTTACTAATGATTTCGGCGGTTTCGTTCTTTACCCGCTCGACATCGCGTTTAACATTCTCCAGTTCATCCCGGGCCATCTCATAAACTTCATAAATTTGACCGCGGCTGTCCTTGATGCTGGAAATCGTCTTCTTGATGATTTTGTCCAGGGTTTTGATATCGATGTTTTGTATCATACTTCAATGTCCACAATCCGGCGAATCACCAGAATGCCAATCACTTGCCCCACCCCGGCCACCCCCAGCAAAATCTTGCCAAACGGATGTACGAACAGCAGTTTGACGTATTCAGGATTGAGCAGGTAAATAATCAGGCCCAATACAATCGGTAGCAAACTGACAATAATCCCGGAAATTCTGCCCTGCGCCGTCAAAGTCCGAATTTCGCCGCGAATTCTTACACGTTCCCGTATCGTCCGGGCGATATTGTCCAATACTTCCGACAGGTTTCCCCCGACTTGCCGCTGAATCAACACCGCAGTAAGCACCAGATCAAGATCCTCCGAACTGATTCGTTTGCCCAAGTTGGCTAAAGCCTCCTCAATCGTAACGCCTAGGTTCATTTCTTTCACCGCACGGGCAAATTCTGAAGAAATAGGCGGCCGCATCTCTTGCGCCACCATGTCGGAAGCCTGCATAAAGCTGTAGCCGGTTCTCAGTGAATTGGCAATCAAAATCAGAGCATCACCCAATTGACTGTTAAATGCTTTTCTCCGTTTGGTCGCTTTCATACTGACCAAAATAAATGGAAAGAAAGAGCCCAGTACAGCCCCAATCAAGCCAAAAATCAGCTGTCCCCCGCTTAACAGCAAGAACAGCATGGACAAAAGCACAGCCGATGCAACGCACAAAACAACAAACTCACCGCCGCGTAACGGCAAACCAGCGCGGAGCATAAGCAATTCCAATGAGAGATTCCAGCGAGGCGACTCCAGATAACGGCCAAAATTGCGCAGCAATCGCCGAAATCCAGCCGGTTCCTCTTCTTGGTAGCTTGACGGAGCTGTTTCTGCCGCGGACTTTACACCACGCGCCATTTGCTCCATGCGAGCAGATATCCGGCGTTTTTCCGCCGTCGCCAGTTGATAAAACAACAAGACGATCGCACTCAATGTCAAAAAGACACTGATTGAAATGAGCAGAATCATCGGCGGCGTTCTCCTATCGACCAAATAGTTTGAACCGCAGTCCGGCCTTGCCAGCTGCTGTCGCTGTATCCGAGTTCCATGGCGCCAACTTGTCGGCAAGCACCAGGATTTTTTGTGCTAAAAGTGATTCCGGCTGCGTCACAATAAAAGGAATGCCCTTGTTGATTGAGTTAACCACAGTCTTTCCATCTGTCGGCAGCGTTATAACAACATCTTTTTTCAACGACTCCTGAACTTCACGTGGCTCAATTCCACCATCCGAATGAACACTGTTTATGACCAATTGCAATTTTTCTTCAGCATAGCCCAGCGACTGTAAAATTTCCAACGCTAACTTGGCATTTTTTACTGCCGGCAAATCAAGTGCCGCCAACACCAAGACCGTATCCGCGGCATCAAGCGCCGCGATGGCAACTTCATTAAACGCCGCCGCTGTATCGATGATGATAAAGTCATAGGAACTCTTAAGTTGCTTTACTACAGTCCCTATTAGGAAACCAGACACTGTTTCGGCCTGTTCGGGACGTAACGGCGCCGCCAGCACCTGAATCGAATCATTGTACGGCGTCATGTAGGCTGCCAGGGTTTTATTGTCCAGATGATCCGCATCCGGCAAAACATCGGCAATAGTACTACGCGGCATCAGGTTCATAAACAAGGGGATATCGCCAAACTGAATATCGGCATCGACGATCGCTACTTTCGTATCGGGCCGCTTGGCCAGCGCAACTGCCAGATTGACAGCCAGCAAAGTTTTGCCGACACCGCCTTTGCCGGCAAACAAAGTGATCACCTTGCCGGATGTCTTGGCTCCGGACTGATGTCGCAACGCGTCGCGGACCTGGCGGTCGCGGTTCACCGACTGCTGGACTGCTTGAATCAGTTCATCACCAGTGAACGGCTTCGTCAGATAGTTTTTTGCCCCAGCCATCATCGCCCGCCGCAGGTATTCCTGCTCTCCTTGAACGCTCATGATGACAATCGTGGTTTCCGGCACTTCCACCGTCAACCGCTCGGTCGCAGTTATTCCATCCATTCCTGGCATGTTGATATCCATCAGTACGACATCCGGGCGCAGCGCTTTGGCCTGAAACAAAGCCTCTTCGCCGTTACTGGCCTGGCCGACCGCCTCGATCTCCGGTTGAAACTGTATCA
>JBGSKE010000398.1:0-1965 GCA_041741355.1 Negativicutes bacterium
CCGTTCATGTGCAGTTTGTTCAGCTTGTCGGCCAGGGTTTGCGGCGTATTCGGCAGCCGTGTTCCGCCCGCAGGCATCAGCAGGTGTTTGCCGCCGGATCCGTCTGCGCCCAGTTTGGCGGCAAGCAGGCCGTAGCCGGGAGTTGTCGGTTGTAAAACCACAGCGCCGGCGCCATCGCCGAACAGGATGCAGGTTTCCGGGTCGTCCCAGTTGACGACGCGGGAGATGACTTCTGTGCCAATGATCAGCACGGTCTGATAAACACCACTGGCAATGAATTGTCTGCCGACTGACAGTGCGTAGACGAAGCCCGTGCAGCCGGCGCTGATGTCAAAGGCGGCGGCGTTTTTCAGCTGGAGCAGTTCCTGGATGATGCAGGCGGTGGCGGGGAATTGCATATCGCCGGTGCCGGTGGCCACGATGACCAGATCGACATCCCCGGCGGCCACCCCGGCCATTTCCATCGCGTTACGGGCGGCAGCGGCGCCAAGATCCGACGGCGCCTGGTCATCGGCGGCGATATGGCGCTCTTTGATCCCGGTCCGGTTAAAAATCCAGTCGTCCTCCGGCGTCACCTTGTCCGACAGCATCGCGTTGGTCAATATTTTTTCCGGCAGGTAGATGCCGATGCCGGTGATGCCGACGGCGGAGCTTTCATGCTGGCTGATGCGAATCACGTCTCCTGTTTGGTATAGAGCTGTTTGCTTCTATTACGTTCGCCTAATTTTGGCAAATCCCTTTATTGAGGCGGGGTTCGGCGTCGGTCTTCAGCCGCCAGGCCAGCAGCACTTCGGTTCCCTCGTTGTTGTAAACCATCCAGTCTGAGATCGACAGCATGATCGGGATGCCGCGTCCCATCGAAGCATCTTCGCCAAAGGCGAACATTTCTGCCGGATGCGAGCGGAGGCGTCGCAAAACCGCGTTGCCGGCAAAGCCGATCCGTGAAGTTTTGACGCGCACGACCAGGCGCTGCCCCAATTTGTTAAACGTGATCTTCGCCGCATGCTGGCGCGGCACTCCGTCGCGGCACTCCATCGCGTTGGCCAGGGCCTCGTTGACAGCGACTTCCGGCAATGAGTGCGGCAAGCCGGTTAATTCGGCCAAAATTTTGGCCACTTCGCCCTTTAGTCGCTGATAATCGCTGTAGCCGTTAAAGCGCAATGTTCGCGGCCAACCATCAGAGCGCACCAAAGCCGCAGGCAGACAGCGCACTTGAATGCAAACCGCGGTAGCGTCATCGCGGCGCTGCGGCGCCTGCGCCATTTTTGCCAACAAATTCGTCATCGACGCAAAATCGGTTAGCGGTAAGTCGCTTAGTTCCGGCAGCAAATCCGTCAATCCGTCCGTCATAAAATAGAAGGAATCGCCGATTTCCAACGGAATTACATGCGTGTCGAAGGTTTCTTCGGCTTGGATCCCGAGAAACATGCCCGGCTTGCGGATGACACCCTGGTGCTGCTTGGTCGCCAGCCATAGTTCCGGCAATCCCGCGCAGCTCCAGCGCAGCTGGCGCGTCTCAAAATCCAGTTCGAATCCTAGCGCGCCGGCAAACATAGCCTCGTCAAAATATTCGCCGACCCGCACATTGATCCAGCGCATCGCCTCGGCGAGCGGCAAATCCCGCTCGTTGACCTCGCGCAGCAATACATGCAGCGAGGCGGTATGGAGCGCCGTCGCCAAGCCATGTCCGGCCACGTCGATCAAAAAGCCCCGCAGCAGCATCCCGTCATAGCGCCAGTCCAAAAAATACAGATCCCCGCCTACATAGCCAAACGGACAGTAGATCGTTTTTAACTCGATGAAGTCGGAAGGCGCCGGCAGGCAAAGCAAGGCGTCCTGCACGCGAGTCGCCAGCGCGGCATCCCGCGATTTTTGCTGTTCTTGCCGCACTTTTTCCGTTATATCGCGGAACGTCAACAGGATCACCAGCCGATCCTGCTGGCGGATCAGCGTTGCCGCAACCTC
>JBGSKE010000399.1:0-4003 GCA_041741355.1 Negativicutes bacterium
AGGTGGAAGCCCGGTATAGCAGGCGAAAGGCATTCCCAAACCACGGGAGGAAAAGTTGGCGCAGCAGCGCAGGACTGAGTAAAACCCGTAATAGAAACAAGGTGGACCCGCTAAGGGTCAAGCAGGGTGGAACCGCGGGCAGTTTATACCCGTCCCTGCAACGATTTCGTTGCAGAGACGGGTATTTTTATTTGCATTTTTAGTATGAAAGGGGAAAATCAGCATGACATTTCAGGAAATTATTCTTACGCTGCAGAAATTCTGGGCCAACCAGAATTGCCTGATTCAACAGCCTTACGACGTGGAGAAAGGCGCAGGCACGATGAATCCGGCGACTTTTTTGCGCGCACTGGGCCCGGAACCATGGAACGTGGCCTATGTCGAACCATCGCGCCGCCCCAATGACGGTCGTTATGGCGACAATCCCAATCGTCTGTTCCAGCATCATCAGTACCAGGTGATTATGAAGCCATCGCCGCTGAACATTCAGGAACTGTATCTGGAGAGCCTGGCCCAGCTGGGGATTAAAGCAGCGGAACATGATATTCGGTTTGTTGAGGACAACTGGGAATCGCCGACCCTCGGCGCCTGGGGTCTCGGCTGGGAGGTTTGGCTGGACGGCATGGAAATTACCCAGTTCACTTACTTCCAGCAAGTCGGCAGTATTGATGTGAAGCCGGTTTCGGTGGAAATCACCTACGGACTGGAACGGTTGTCGATGTACATTCAGGGCAAGGAAAATGTATTTGATATCGAGTGGGTTGACGGCATAACCTATGGCGATGTCTTCCACCGCAATGAAGTGGAACATTCGTATTACAACTTTGAAATTGCCGATACCGATATGTTATTCCGCCTGTTTGACATGTACGAAAAAGAAGCAACCCGCGTTGTAGATTTGGGCTATGTGTTGCCTGCCTATGACTATGTGTTGAAATGTTCGCACTCGTTCAACCTACTGAATTCGCGCGGCGCGATCAGCGTCAGCGAGCGAACGGCTTTTATCGGCCGGGTGCGCAATCTGGCGCGTCTTTGCGCGCAGGGATATCTGGAGCAGCGAGAAAAACTTGGCTTTCCGCTGTTGAAGGGGGCGAAATAAAATGGCAAAAGATTTATTGTTTGAGATTGGTACCGAAGAGATTCCGGCCCGGTTTATGCCTGGCGCCCTGGCCCAATTGGCGGAAAACGCTGCCAAGTCATTGAATGAAGCCCGTATTGCCTATTCTGAATTGAAGACCTATGGCACACCCCGCCGCTTGACGCTGATTGTTACTGCCGTTGCGGAAATGCAGGCCGACCAAGTGACCCATAAGAAAGGACCGTCAGCCAAAGTCGCTTTTGATGCAGCCGGCCAACCATCCAAAGCATTGGAGGGATTTGCCCGCAGCTCTGGTGTCACGGTCGCTGACCTGGTCGACCAAGAGGGCTACATGTATGCCGTGCTGCAGGAAACCGGCAAGCCGGTGGCTGATTTACTGCCCGGGATATTGCTGCAACTGGTGGAAACGCAAAACTTCCCCAAGAACATGCGCTGGGGCGATCTGGACTTTAAATTTGTCCGACCGATTCATTGGCTGGTCGCCTTGTACGGGCAGGAAATCGTGCCGATTTCTGTCGCAGGCATCACTGCCGGTAACATAAGCAAAGGGCACCGGATTCTTGGCTCTGACCGGATCGAAATCGCCAGTGCGGCGGAATATCAGGCCAAAATGGCGGCGAACTTTGTAATTGTCGACCAGGAGCAGCGCCGCGAACTGATTCGCCGGCAGGTGGAAGCGATTGCGCTGGAGCAGGGTGGCACAGCGACGATTGACGACGAACTGCTGGAAGAAGTGCTGTATCTGGTGGAATATCCGACTGCCTTGTGCGGCAGTTTCGATGAAAAGTATCTGGAACTGCCGTCCGAAGCGATCATCACGCCGATGCGCGAACACCAGCGCTATTTCCCTGTTTTCAGCAAAGAAGGCCGCTTGCAGCCGGTGTTTATCACGGTGCGTAACGGCGGAACCGAACACATCGACAATGTACGTCATGGCAACGAACGGGTGCTGCGGGCCCGACTGGCCGATGCCCGATTCTTCTTTGAAGAAGACCGCAAACAGCCGCTGATTGACCGGGTCGCTAAACTGAAAACGATCGTATTTCAGGAAGGCCTCGGCACGATGTACGACAAAGTGCAGCGGCTACGCAAACTGTCAGTGCTGATTGGTACGATGATGGGGCTGGATGCGGCGCAGCTGGCGGAAGTTGACCGCGCGGCTGAACTGGCCAAGGCGGACCTGGTTACCGGTATGGTCTGCGAATTCACTGAGCTGCAGGGCGTAATGGGCCGTGAATATGCCAAATTGTCCGGTGAATCGGACGCTGTGGCTGATGCGGTCTTCGAACATTATCTGCCGCGGTTTGCCGGCGATATCTTGCCGCAGACTCCAGCAGGCCGGGCGGTAGCGATCGCCGACAAGATCGACAATATCGTGACCACATTCAGTCGCGGCAAAATCCCGACCGGTTCGCAGGACCCCTATGCGTTGCGACGCCAGGCGCTGGGAGTCGTCAACATTCAAATCGATGGCAAATTGTCGTTGTCGACGGTCGATATCGTTTTGGCGGCGCTGGATCTTATTGGCATCCAGGACGAGGAAAAACGGACAAACATCGTCACGGCGATGAATGAATTTTTCAAGCAACGGCTGAACGTGAAGAATGTGCTTGGCGATGCGGGGGTTCGTCATGATGTGATTGAAGCGGTGCTAGGCGCAGGCAATAACAATGTATACCAGGTATGGCTGCGGGCCAACGCGATCATGACGCCGCAGGGCATGTCGGCAATGGAAAAAGCGGTGGAAGGCTTTACCCGGGCGGCGAATCTGGCGAAAAAAAGCGAAAATCAGCAAGCGGACCAAATCGACGAGAGCCTGTTTGAAGTAGCCGAAGAGAAAGCGCTCTTCGCAGCTTATCAAAGCGCCAGGACACGGATCGATGGCTTGACGCAGAAACTGGACTATGTTGGCGCGCTGCAGGTGGTGGCGGAAATTTCGGCGCCGGTCGACGCCTTCTTTGCGGCGGTCATGGTTATGGTTGAGGACGTAAAAGTGCGCGACAACAGATTGGCTTTGTTGCGGGCCATCACTGGACTAACGGCAGGCATGGTCGATTTGAGCAAGATCGTGCCGGCAGCAAAAGCGTAAACCGGAAGTTTAGCTTGGTACACTCTGAAAATCCAGGGGAGCCGCTGAATAATTCCGGTTGCTGAAGATTACGGCCTTGATTCGCAGCGATTTGCTGCTGCAATTTGCCGGACGCGCATAATACTCCGTCCAGTCGCTATGCGCTAAAATCAACTTCCTGTTGATTTTCCTCGACAAATTTTGCAGCTTCGTCGGCGAATTCTACGACCGTAATCAAAGGCAATCTTCATTATTTCTGCGGCTCCCCTAATTCTTCAAGGCTCTCCTCAATGCTATATTATCTATTTTGTATGCGTGATCGGTCGTCAGGAAAATCTTGACGCCGGTCACTTTTTTTTGCTTTCGTAACAAAAAAATGTGGTGTTTGAATGAAAGATTAGCATATGCTATATTGGCATTAGCGAATCAATATGGTATCATAAATATAAAATTATGAGGAGGCAAAAAAATGGCGGAGGCAAAATCAGCAGAAAATCTCGTATTGTGGTTTGAACAAATATGCCGCGATGATGTAGCGCTGGTCGGCGGCAAATCGGCTTCGCTCGGTGAAATGACGGTGCGGACGGGAGTGCCGGTGCCCTATGGATTTGCTACCACTGCTCACGCATATCGCGTTTTTTTGTCGGAAACTGGGCTGGATAAAAGAATCGCCTTGATTTTGCAAGACTTGAACGATGTGGAAGATGGACGGCAACTACGGGCGATCAGCGCGAAAGTTCGTCAAGCGATTGTCGACGAGAAATTGCCTGCTGAGTTTGAAACGTCAGTTCGCCAAGCATACGCTGAACTGGCTGAAAAAACTGGAGAAGCAGAAC
>JBGSKE010000400.1:0-17216 GCA_041741355.1 Negativicutes bacterium
TTGCGGCGGGCCAGCTCGGCCTTGCGTTGCTGCGCTTCCATCTGTTGCTGGATACTGTTCAGCTGTTGCTGTTTTTCTTGCAATTCATCCGCGAGAACCGGGGCCGCCACTAAGACGACGAACACCAGCGCGAGCATTGCCGACAGAAAACGAACGTTCTTACGATTTCCTTGCACCCCGCACCCCCGTTGCCTATACTTTGAGGAATTTTTTCACCGATATCACGCTGCCCAACGCACCGATGCCAATCCCGGCGCACAGCAGGAATGTATTCACATAACCCATGAACGGATACTTGGGCAGCAGCGGTAGAAACGCCAGCGATTCATAGACCTGCCCTGTCAGCATACTGTAGAACTGCGTCAACGGCAAAATCGCGATGCAGGCGCCCAAAAAACCGAGCAACACGCCTTCAATGATGAACGGCCAGCGAATAAACCAGTCCGTGGCGCCCACATATTTCATAATGCCGATTTCCCGGCGACGAGCAAACACCGTCAGTCGAATCGTATTCACGATAATAAACAAGGCGGCCAAGCCGAGGAACAAAATCAGCACCATGCCAAAAATCCGCACCATGCGGGTGAGACTGAACAATTGCTCCACTACTTCCTGCCCATAGCGAGCCGCTTCGACCCCTTTGAGTTGTGCAATCGCCAAAGCCACCGGTTTAACCCGATCCGGGCGATCCAGCTTGACCTCAAACGAATTTGGCAGCGGGTTGGCTTCACCGAGTTCGGCGAGAAGACCCTGTTGTTCGCCCAATCTTTTTTTGAATCGGTTCATCGCTTCTTCCTTGGCAATAAAGTTGACCCGCGTGACTCCCGGCAGTTTGGTAATCCGGGTGCCGATTTCGCGGACTTCCACGTCTTTGAGCGAATCCTGCAGATAAACCGTGACCTGAACCTGGGATTCCAGTACCGACGCCATATGGTTCAAGTTCATGACCAGAATGATGAATACGCCGAGAATGAGTAGCGATAACGCGACCGTCATCAAAGACGCCAGGCTCATCAGTCCATTGCGGCGAATCGAATTCAGCGACTCCGTGATAAAATACTCGGCGGTACTAATCTTCATAACCGTAGACTCCCTTGGACTCATCACGGGTGATCCGGCCGTTTTCCAGCGCGATGACCCGTTTCATCATCTGGTCGACGATCGGTTTATCATGCGTAACCATCAGAATAGTCGTGCCACTCTGATTGATTCGTTCAAAAATCCGCATCGTTTCCCAGGTTGTTTCCGGATCCAGGTTGCCAGTCGGTTCGTCAGCGATCAGGACAGCCGGATTATTCACGATGGCGCGGGCGATTGCCACCCGTTGCTGTTCGCCGCCAGAAAGTTGGGCCGGATAGATCTTCGCTTTGGGCAACAAACCGACCAGGTCCAGGACATGCTTGACCCGGCGTTGAATGTCGCGACGGGAAGCTTCGATCACCCGCATCGCAAACGCCACGTTTTCATAGCAATTCTTGTCAGGCAACAACCGAAAATCCTGAAACACGATGCCGAGCGAACGCCGAAAATAGGGAATTTCCTGCGGCTGCAATTCAGTCAGGTTTCGTCCGTTGACAATAATTTCGCCGGCGCTGACCAGTTGTTCGCGAAACAGCAATTTGATCAGCGTCGATTTGCCAGCCCCGCTGGGACCGACCACAAAAGCAAATTCACCTTTGCCGATTTTCAGACTCACGTTGGACAAGGCGACAAAACCATCATCGAATACTTTGGTAACTTCGTTTAAATGGATCAAAGTGATTGATCACTCCCGAAAGTTCTTTGCGTAATTGTATTTAATTTCGCCAGAAGATAGATTAACCCTTTTTTCTGATCAGGTCTATTGCCCTCTCTGCGTTGAACAACGCCTGTTGCCGCAATTCGCCAACCCGCTGCCGCCTTTGCTCCTGCGCCGATCTATCGGCCAGACTTTGCCCAATCCTGGCAAACAAACTTTCCTCGGTCAAGGAATCCAAACTGCCCACCGGTTTTTCGCCCAGGGTTTCCAAAAAACGATCGATTTTGGGATCATAGGATACGCCAAGAAACGGAATATCCATCACCGCAGCAAAAATCAACGCGTGCAGCCGCACCCCGACCAAAAGATCGAGATTGCCGACGATTGACAACAATTCCTGCGTATCAGCCTTGGCGCCAAGCATCGCATGGGCCTGCTTCATCCTGCCGGCCACCAGTCGCGACGCATGAAAATCGTCCGGACACTGCATCGGCAAAAAAACGATCCGGGCCCCCATTTCAGCCACCAACCGATCAGCTACCGCCGCAAAAGTGTTCTTAAAATGTTCACGCCCCTGCCATTCGCGGACTGCGACCCCGATTAGCGGACCCTCTCCCTGCAGCCCCATTCGGTCCAAGATTTCACGGCCGGCTTCCAGTCCAGCCGGCGATAGGGCCAGCACCGGGTCGGCCGTTACCGACAACTTGTGCAGCGCCACCCCCAGCCCCGACAATTCTGATAGCGAACCTTCATCACGCACTGTGCCGGCGGCAATCCGATTACCGATGTGGCGCATGAACGATCGGGCCAGTTTGCTGCGGATGGGGCCAATTCCCTGCGCATACAACATGACCGGACAGCCCAGCATGCAGGCTAGTTGCAAAACCCCCAGATAATAAAAGATGCTGCGTCCGCTGGTCACATCCTGCAATAGACTGCCACCGCCGCTGACCAACAGATCGGCCTTGCGCAATGCCTGCGCAATCCCCCACAGATTCAGCCGGTGTACCGCTGCTACCGGATAGCGACGGCAGGTATCGACTGGATTGCCGGAAATAACCGTGATCGAGAGGGTCGGGTCCAAAGCGCGCAACGCCCCCACCATCGCCGACAGCATTGCTTCATCGCCGGCATTGCCAAAACCATAATAGCCCGAGATCACCAATTTACTCATCCGCCGGCAGTCTCCTTCGCAGCAGGAAAGTCAGCGCCTGCAACCAGTGAAAGCCGATAACCGCCAACAAACCTAGCGCGATACCCAAAAACAGACCGTCCACGCCACGGGCCAACGACATATAAACCGGCGTCCGCATATGCGCAAAAGTCTCTACCAGTGAACCCTGGGCAATCGTCGCCGCCAGGACAAACGCAAAATGGAACAAGCGCGGCCAATTTTGATACAAAGCCATCACCGCGACAAAAAAAGCCGGATGGCCGATGAGAAACTCCTTTTCGCGTGGCCGGGCGTACAATGTGACCTCGAGAAACCGCCGCAGCTTGATTTCAATTTCCGGTACCGGTATGCCGGCCGAATGACCGGATCGGCCGACAAACACGTAAATGATCGCCGCCGCCACGCCAAAGCCGAGCAGCGTTTTGATATAGGCGGGATAGTCGAGCACATGCAGCAGTCGCGCCCAGAGGTGCCGTGAATCATCCGCATCGATGCCAGGGAACAGATTGAACCGGGTCAGATACACAATGCTGATCAGCAGCAATGGCAAGACAAAGGTCAGTTTGACGCCGCGGAAAATCTCCATTTCCAGCAAAAACCGCGTATCCGCCAACAGAGCTGCCAGATAAACGCCGCCGACCATTGCCAGTAAAAAGGTCAACGTTACACCAGTGATCCCATCCAACATAATCCGGCCCAATGTCGCACCGCCTCGTGGCGCTGTAGCCCGCCAACGGTCCATCTGCCAGGTCATCGCCAGCACCGGAAACAAAATCGCACTGCCAAATGCAGTAATCTGTCTGGCCAAGGTAGCTGGGCCGAACAACAGCGGCAATCCCAAGCCGGCCGATAGCAAGGCCACCAGCAGGTATTGCAAGCGTTTCGGCACTGGCAGCATAACACTGAGCAACAACACGCCGGCCGCCACCGTACCGATCGTCATCAGAATCAGCAAATAGCGATTGGGCATAAAGGGCGGGAATGTTGTGGCCGGACCGGTTGGCACGCCATAAGAGTCCAGACCCGCTTTTACGCCGCCGACATACGCCACATGCGTTTCGATCAGATTTTTACCCGGCAACGGTCGTTGATACATTTTCAGATATTGAATCCGGATGTTGCGTTCGCGGCTGCCGAGCACCTGACGATGAATCGCCTCCGTCACCGACAGTTTCGGCTGCTCGACTTTCAACAACTGATGCAGTCGGGCTACCGCGTAGCCGGACAGTTCACCCAGCGCAAACATGCCGTCCTGATTTTTAAATTGCAGTTGCGTGTAATGTTCCAGCATCCCCAGCGACATACCGCGTTTATTCATTTCCGTCGCGACAAGCGGCAACTGGTCGGGGAATCCCAGTACTTCTTCGCCGACAAAATACAGGCCGCTAACTGCCGCCCCCACCGAGTCGATCCGCTCAAACACAGCCTTCACGTCATCCGGCTTCACTTTGGCATAGTTGGTTGGACGGGCTAAAACGAGGAAACCATTGGACGCCGCCGTCTGCATCTCATAGGTCGGCAAACCCAGGTTCCAATAGATCAGGGATTCAAATGGCGCATCGACGATCAGGAACCGCCGGCTGCCTTCGTTAAAGTAGCGGACGCGATGTTTGCCGACGCGTCGTTCGAGATCGCTATGCACTTCGGCGAAACGATCCGTCTCACGATCCAGAACATAGACTTGCCCGGCGGCCAGCCGTCCCGACTCCACCTCGTTGCGCCACCACCAGTTGGCCAGCGTGCCAGCATGATAACTATGCAAAATCTGGGTCGTGGATACAGCGGTGACCACCCCGCTGGCAGCCAGTTTTTCCAGCGTGGTTTCAAAAATAGCCAGCGAAGTCAGCCCGGCAGTCTTTAGCTGGCGAAATGCCGACTGCAAAGGTATTCCGTCGATTCGGGCCATCTCAACAATTTCGTCATAATCCGACACCAATTCCACCTGTGTGTTGGCCCGTTCAATGACATGACGCTGCCAGGTCACGAACGACGCCGCAACCAGACCAATAATGATCAAAACAATCAGTATGCGATTATAACGAAAAACGAGCAAGCTTCATTCCACCCTTATCACAAAGGATCCTCAGTGATTGTCTGCGTAGATCGTGATTGTTCCGGGTTCCATGACGATTTTGCGGACGCCGGCCTTAAACGGCAGTTTAGTAAGATCCAACAGGGGAATCTCGCCAAACAGCGCGCCAAAATTGATGCCACCGGTATTTTTGATCTCCAACTTGTCGCTGCGGAATCGGATTGAATTGGCATCGCCGACGATCCGCCCATCCACGCCCACGGCGAATTTTAGCAGCCCCAGATCGACTTCACTGCGGATTTCAATTTTATCGGCCAAAATCTTCACGGTCGGATTCTTGACTTCTTTAATCTTGCTGCCGAGATATTCGGCCAGATCTTTTTCGTTTACTTTCAACATGATTTGCAAATCGCGCACCTGTTTGATCACAATGCGGTTGTTGCCGGCCAGTTCCGCCATATCCAACCGGGCATCGTCGATCGTAACCCGGGCCTCCTGAATCTTCAACCCATCAATCCTAGCCTCTTCCGCAACGGATTTCACGCCGTCAAAACGACCGAGCCACAGGGTTATCCCCGGCAGCGAACGTGCCGACACATTGTGCTGACGGGCCGGCATCACCTTGTTCAACGCCTGGTCCAGCCACCAGGATGCGGCCAGTGGAGTGATAATTTCACTAAAAGCAACACAGGTTACTAAAAATCCGACGATTACGCTCTTTTTCACCGACACGACTCCTTCTGCAAATTGATCCGGCTAAACGCCGGCTTTGCTTTTTAGATAGGCCTCAATAAACCCATCCAGGTCGCCATCCATCACGGCCTGCACATTACCGACTTCATAGCTGGTACGGTGGTCTTTGACCATGCTGTAGGGATGGAATACATACGAACGAATCTGGCTGCCCCACTCGATCTTTTGGTAATCGCCGGCAAGTTCGGCTTTTTCCGCCGCCTGACGTTCCCGCTCCAGCTCAAACAGCCGGGCTCGCAGCATACGCATGCACTGCTCGCGGTTCTGGATCTGCGAGCGTTCGCCCTGGCACTGGACAATCACGCCAGTCGGCAGATGGGTCATCCGCACCGCCGAGTCAGTTTTATTGATATGCTGACCGCCGGCGCCGCCAGCGCGGAAAGTATCCACCTTCAAATCTTCCGGCCGGATCTCGATCTCAACGCTGTCGTCGATCTCCGGCATCACATCAATCGCGGCAAACGAGGTGTGACGCCGGGCGTTGGAGTCGAACGGCGAAATCCGCACCAGCCGATGCACGCCTTTCTCCGCTTTCAGATAACCATAAGCATTGCGACCGCTGATCATCAATGTAGCGCTCTTGACACCTGCTTCGTCGCCATCCTGGAAGTCCATTGTCTCCACTTTATAACGGTTGCGCTCCGCGTAGCGCACATACATCCGCAGCAGCATCTGGGCCCAGTCCTGAGCTTCCGTGCCGCCGGCGCCGGCATGCAGCGTCAAAATCGCGTTATTCGCATCATATTCACCGGACAGCATCAGGGAGAGGTGCAATTGCTCAATGTCATGCTCCAGCTCCTTGATCATCGACTCCAGTTCCGTCTGGACGCTGTCATCATTTTCTTCCATGCCCAGGTCCCATAGCGCCGCGATATCATCATGACGCTGTTTCAGGTCATCATATTGTTCCACCGGCCCTCGCAGCGCGTTCAGATCACGCATCACTTTCTGCGCCGCGTCGGGGTTCTCCCACAGGTCATGCGACTCGGTCACCCGCTCCAGGCGGGCAATTTGGATTTCTTTCTCGGCTACGTCAAAGAGACCTCCGGAGGTCTTCAACCTGTTGGCCCAGTTGTTCAATCGGGCCTTTCCATTCAGATAGCAACAATTACGCTTCACTCCTACATAATCATTTTACACCAGGATTTTCAGGCGGATACGCTGCCTGGAAATCCTGCTACTTCGCGCCGCAGCACTTTTTGTACTTCTTGCCGCTGCCACAAGGGCAGGCATCGTTGCGACCGACCGCATCCTTACTGCGCACCGGTTCTTTCGGCAACGGTTCGTCGCCGTGCACCTCAGTCGCCTGGGCCAGGCGGTCTTCGACCTGCGTCACGATATTGACCCGGTAAATATAGCGAACAATATCTTCCTGGATGTTTTCAATCATCTGGCCGAACATGTCAAAAGCTTCGATCTTGTATTCGATCAGCGGGTCTTTCTGGCCGTAGGCGCGCAGGCCGATGCCCTGACGCAGCATGTCCATCGCGTCCAGATGCTCCATCCACTTAGCGTCAACCACCTTGAGCATGACCACTTTTTCCAAGTCGCGCATGTTTTCGGCGCCGAACAGCAACTCACGACGATCATAGTTCTCGTTGGCTGCATCGATCAGCTCTTCACGCAGTTCATCGCGATTCATCGTTTCCAGTTCTGCTTTTTTCAGATCGCCTGCCGCCGCAAACAAGTCCTCGGCATACTCGATCAACGCGTCGAAATCCCAATCCTCCGGATGGGTTTTTTCGTCGGCAAACAACTGCAAACCCCGATCTGCCAACTTGTCAATCATGAAGAAGATATTTTCGCGCAGGTTTTCGCCATGCAGAATCTGCCGGCGCTGTCCATAAATAACTTCCCGCTGCTGATTCATCACGTCGTCATATTCCAGTACATGTTTCCGGGTATTGAAGTGGTGCGCTTCGACTTTCTTCTGCGCCTGTTCGATCGAACGGGAAATCAGCGAATGCTCGATCGGTTCATCTTCTTCCATGCCCAGTTTGTCCATTAAGGTCGAGATATTGTCGGCGCCAAACAGGCGCATCAGGTCGTCTTCCAGCGACAGATAAAAACGAGATGACCCTGGGTCACCCTGACGACCGGACCGGCCGCGCAGCTGATTGTCGATCCGGCGGCTTTCATGCCGCTCCGTACCGATGATGTGCAGCCCCCCCAGCGCCGGCACGCCTTCGCCCAGCACGATGTCAGTACCGCGACCGGCCATATTGGTGGCAATCGTCACTGCTCCGCGCTGACCAGCCTGGGAGATAATTTGCGCTTCCATCTCATGGAACTTGGCATTCAGCACATTGTGCACCACACCTTGCCGTTTCAGCATATCGGACAAAGCTTCCGACTGAACGATCGAAGTGGTGCCCACCAGCACCGGCTGCCCTTTGGCGTACAACTCGGCGATTTCATTCACCGCCGCTTTGTATTTGGCCCGCTTGGTCTTGTAGATCACATCGGGGAAATCGGTGCGGACCATCGGTTGATGCGTCGGCATCACGATGACGTCCAAACCGTAAATCTTGCGGAATTCCTGTTCCTCAGTCTTGGCCGTACCGGTCATACCGGCCAGTTTTTTATACATGCGGAAATAGTTCTGGAAGGTAATCGTCGCCAGCGTCTGGCTCTCGCGCTCGATCTTCACGCCTTCCTTGGCCTCAATCGCCTGGTGCAAACCGTCGGAATAGCGCCGGCCAAACATCAGTCGCCCGGTGAACTCATCGACGATGATCACTTCGCCGTCTTTCACCACATAGTCCTTGTCTCGGTGCATCAGCGCATGCGCCCGCAGTGCCTGATTGAAGTGATGCGACAGTTCCATGTTTTCATTCTCATACAGGTTTTTTACGTTCAGCGCCCGCTCGGCTTTGGCAATACCCGCCTCCGTCGGCGCCACCGTATGCAGTTTCTCGTCAACCGTGTAGTCTTCGGTTTCCCGCAGTTTGGGCACAACCTTGGCCAATACATAATAGAGATCGGTCGATTTTTCACCCGGCCCGGAAATAATCAGCGGCGTTCGCGCTTCATCAATCAGGATCGAGTCCACTTCGTCGACGATTGAGTAATGTAGCGGGCGCTGCACCATCTGCTCGGCATAGATGACCATGTTGTCGCGCAGGTAGTCGAAGCCGAATTCGTTGTTCGTGCCGTAAGTAATGTCGGCGGCATAAGCGGCCCGCCGGTCGGCAAAATCCAGTCCATGGGCAATCAACCCAACTGACAGGCCCAGGAACCGGTAAATCTGCCCCATCCATTCGCTGTCACGCTTGGCCAGATAGTCGTTAACCGTAACCAGATGAACGCCTTTACCTTCCAGTGCATTCAGGTAAACCGGCAGCGTCGCCACCAGCGTCTTGCCTTCACCGGTTTTCATTTCGGCAATCTTGCCTTCATGCAGCGTCACGCCACCGAGCAGTTGCACATCAAAATGACGCATTCCCGTCGTCCGCACCGACGCTTCCCGTACCACGGCAAACGCTTCCGGCAACAGCAGTTCCAAGGTTTCGCCATCTTCCAGACGCCGCCGGAACTCGATTGTTTTTGCCGCCAACGATGCATCGCTGAGTTTTTTCATCGCCGGTTCCAGTGCATTAATCCGCTCCACATACTCTTGCATGCGGCGGATCTCATTCTCATTATCATCACCAAACAATTTTTTCAAAAAAACAAACAAGCTTGATCACTCCTTTGCCTATCTAAGATATTTTATCAGAGTCCCCCCTAAAGTGCAAAAAAAGCCCCCGGTCATCGCTTGAACGATAGCCGGGGAGCTTGATCAACTTGCCTGGAATAGGCGCTCTTTAGAATTCAGGCTCGAGCAGACCAAATTGTCCGTCCTTACGTCGATACACCAAGTTCACCTGTTCGGTCTCGATATTGAGGAACATGAAGAAATCGTGGTGTAGCAGGTTCATCTGCAAAATCGCTTCTTCGGGATCCATCGGCTTGACAGCGAACCGCTTGGTCCGGACGATATTTTCGTCTTCGATTTCCGGCACAGCGACTGTAGAGGCTACATCAGCCCGGAATCCGCCGCCGCGGAACTTCTTCGACAGTTTTGTTTTGTGTTTTTCGATCTGTTTTTCGATCTTGTCCATGACCTGGTCAATCGAGGTATACATATCTGAGGTAGATTCTTCGCCGCGAAGCAGAATCCCGTCCACCGGAACGGTCACCTCAACCTGGTGTCGCCCTTTTTCCACTTTGAGAATAACGGCAATATCACCTGTTCTGTCAAAATACTTGGTAACTTTTTTGACTCGCTTTTCTACGTAGTCTTTTAATGCAGGTGTAATGTCGAGATTTTTGCCGCGTACACTAATAGCCATGAGTTTTAGTCTCCTTTCATGATCTATGTTGTTATATTTCGCCGCCTCTCGACAAAACTCCTGCGAACAAACTATAATTTCACGACATGAATCGCTTCCTGGCGGTTTTCGACTGTCGCCAGATCATATCTTACCGGTTGTCCCGCTTCCAGGCAACGGAATCCCTTCTCCGCAATCTCAGAGTAATGCACGAACACTTGCTTGCCGTCCTCCTGATCGATAAATCCGTAGCCCCGTTCCGGACTGAACCACTTGACCTTGCCTGTCATACCAAAACCTCCCTTAATAAAAATAAAATACCGACCGCGTAAGCAGCCGGTATGAATAAATTATCATAACTGGAGCCAATTGGTAAAACAGGAAATTGAGCCGCATCGCGCGCTGAGTCAGCATATAAAGGAGTATCAGGATTTTGTCCGCAGATTGCTTTGATTTTCAAAGAATTGCAGCCGTATCGAGTGAATCAAAAAAACAAACACCGCCATAAAAAGTCCGGACATTGCTGTCCGGACAAAGTTAACATGTATGAATCCAGTTGCGCAAAAAACAGCGTTGCTGCTAGTTTAACCGCGGTTGGAAGTGAAGCAATCCCGGCACAAAATCGGACGATCGTTACGCGGTTTGAACGGAACTTGTGTTTCCGCTCCACATTGTGCGCATACAGCGTCAAACATTTCCCGAGGGCCAGCTGGCGCTCCGCCATCGCGGCCACGTTTCCGAACATCGCGGCAATCCTTGCAACGAACCGGCTCGTTTTCAAAGCCTTTTTCCGCGTAGAATTGTTGCTCGCCGGTTGTGAATACGAAATCTTTGCCACAGTCCTTGCACTTGAGTGTTTTGTCCTCGAACGCCATTACCCCAATCCCCTCACCTTGTTTGAAATTAAAGGACCCTGCTTAGCCGACCTGGTCTTTTACCCCACACTCGCCTGCTGGAAGGTTTGCTACCCGGCAATCGCCTCTCACTACTACTTCTCTCGGATCGAAATCCGGCAGGGCTTATTTCTAAGCCGCACCATGCTCAAAGCCGCTTTGGGCTCCTTACGTGGATCGTTTCGCCTGCGACTGGCATCGATTTTCAACCACGGACCTAAGCAGAAGGTACTTTATGCCACAATTATAATCAGTTCTTCCAGATAAAGCAAGGAAAAGTGTGAAAATTTCAACCGGAGAAATCAGCCCGGTGGCTCTGCGACGGCGAATAGGCAGGGTGATAAGCGTGCCGCACCTGACGTTGCTGGGTCAATCGGTTCATGTTTCCCCGCAGCTGCGTGGCCATCAGGGCATCTGCGGCCTGCACTTCGCGGACCATTTCGCGCCCTGCTGCGGTCTGCAGATATTCAAAGTCATCCGTCTCGTCGATCATAGCCTGCAATTGTAACCGCTGGCTCTGCAACTCATAAAACATATCCAATTCCTGTCGGGCAATAAACGCCGCCATCTCCCGGGTCAAAAATCGGTAATCCTGCCAAAGATTTTCCATTCTGATCACTTCCCTGTCGGCATACTATCCAGGCTCTGCAAGGAGAGCTTCACGGCGCCGCTTTGTTCCGCGCTTACATTTTGATCGCCGCCGACAGAGGCTAGCGATAGTTTTACCGCGCCCGCATGATCGGCTTTCGTCACGCCGTTGACCGGCGCGCAGGTCCCTTTTTCCGCCAGCGCTTTCTTCATTGCTTCGCTCCATGTATCGCGCAATTCGATTAACAGACCTTTCGCCTCTTCCAGCTGGGCGACATCCTTTTTCAGGTTGGCTTCGTTCAGCCGAAAGTTGATGTAGTCATAAAGTTGAAACAAATTTTGTGAAACATCATACTGCATGTCCAGGGTGTCAATCAAATACAGGACGATATCCTGGGCCCGCAGATGCGCTTTGTGTGAATCATCAAAACGCCCTTCTTCCACCGCTTTGATATTCTCGGCCACAAACCGGGCCGCACCGGCATACAGCATCAAGGTCAACTGTTCCGGCCCGGCATTGGAAACCTGTTGGTTCTTATAGGCAGCCGCATGGTGCCCGGCATTTGCGTAAGCGTTCATCATTGAGTTCCTCCCACTTCCTTTTACCTAACCCATAGCTGTTGTCGCCCGCCTCTGTTCTTAACTACTAACTTGAGCTCGACGAGCTCGTCTGTTGCGATAACCAGCTACTTTGGGCGCTTAAACTATTCAATGCCGTTTCCATTGCACTAAATCGGGCGTAATACCGATCCTCTTCATCATTCATCTTCAAGGTCAGATCATAAATTTGTTGGCTATAGTCACTGATCCGTTCACCGAGATAGCCGGTCGATACATCACTTCCAGCCAGGCCCGCTTCTTCGGATATTCTGGTTTTGCCGGCATCCATGACCGCTTTCAAACGCACAGCGATCCCCTGTTTGTCCGTCGTCGCGCCGGTCGTGCCAAACACATTTTTCAGCGCATCGGGGTCTGCAGACAACGCTTCACGCAAAGTCGCTTCATCCAGATATAGTTTTCCGCCTTCTTGATACGATTCCCAGCCTTCGCCGGTGGTAATGCCGATTGACGCCGCAGTCTTATACTGGTAATTCGTGGGCAAGCCGGAAATCGGTTGCGAGATCGAGGTGCGCATCTTATCCAGGATATTCGCCAGAATCGGCGAACGACTCAGCATGCCGGTTTTTGCTTTGGTTTCCCAGGCTGTAACCTGGTCATCGCTCATTGCTTCGCGTTGTTCATCAGTCAGCGGTTGGTAATATTCAAATCCATTTCGCGTGCTGGTACTTTGTTTCGGTCGTGACTCCTTATACTTGGCAATGACATCGGCCAGCACCGAGTTATATTTGTCGACAAAAGCTTGCGCATTTTCGACCGCTTTGTCTATGTCCGACACCACGTCGATATTGGTTGTGCCGGTTCCTTTTAGCGTATAGGTCACGCCTGCCATACTAAACGTATTGTCAAGCACGTGTAAATCCGTCGCGCCGTCGATGTCGACAATCGCGTCCTGTCCGAGCATCATCCGCGAGTCATCAGCCATGACTTTGAGGTTATCGGTCAAAAAAGCCAACCCCTCAGTGTCGCCGGAAAGCGTAACCGCTGGCGTGGTCCCAGTACCGGTCAAAGTGACCCGATCCAAGTCTGAGTTGTACGTCGCCGTAACTCCCGCATTCAACGCATTGATGTTACCAATCAACGTATCGATGGATTCATCGGTATCAACATTTAGTGTAGTACCGTTGACCGAAATGTCAAAATCAGTTCCCGCTGTCAGGCCAAACTGGGTTGCCAGCGAAGTCTTGGCGTTGCCTTCTGGCGTAATTGTCGCATTCGACGCAACATGGGATGCCAGCGGCATCTTCAGGTTGTCGGTAAAGAAATCCATCCCGGCAGTACTCGTTCCGGCAAAATCGATGCGAGAACCATACTCACCATCCCAGGCGCCTTTGGTAGTATTGCTGAGAAAAAACCGGTCAACCGTAGCATTATAAACGGCAGTCACGCCGGCATTGGCATTATTGATGCTGCTGACAAACGTGTTGAGGCTGGCATCTTTGGCAACACTGATCGTTTTGCCGTTAATCACTACGGAAAAATCCGCCGTGACACCAAACTGGCTGGCCACCGTTGATTTATCATTGCCGGAAGGGGTGATTTGTTCCGACGAGGCGGTATAAATACTGCCGGCCAGTTGTTTGACCGTCAGTTGATGCGACAGTTTGTCCGTGCTGGCTGTCACCGTGGTCGTCGCAACCGCTTCATTGGTGTTAGTAGCCTTTAACGGCGCCAAATTGGCGACCAACGTATTATTAAAAGCCGTATCGCCCAAGTCCTTGACTTTGCTGTAGACTGTCTGGTAGTCAGTTTGTTTCCAAGCCAGCAGTGTCGATTTTTGTTCAATCGTACTGATTTGGGTTTTTCGCGCCTTGAGCATTTCTTTGACCCAATCGTCAATAGGCAAACCGGTAGCAAGGCCGCTGATTCTAGTCGTCACCGGCAATCCTCCTCCTATTCTATTGCCCTTGGGTCAGGTGGGACCGTCAGGCTTTCTTATCTGTCAAAATCCCCACGAAATCACGAATGTTGGCAATCATGTCCAAAAACTCTTTGGACGGATATTCGCGCAACACCGTCTGGTCTTTGGCGCTGACCAACTGTACCATCAGGCGGTTGGATTTCTGATGCATCGAAAAACGAATATCCGCTGTCATCAGATCCATGAACTTGTTCAGCGATTCGACCGTGTTTTCCACGACCTCTTTCTCTTTGCCGTCTTTTTCTTGAACGGACGAGTCGACAATCTTTTGCTTTGCTTCGACTGCTTGCGCCTGAATCACTTGCATGGGCGCAGGGGTCTTGATTTCCGCGGCGGGCGTTGGCATCCCTGCCTTTTGCCCCGGCATTGTAATGTTTGCGGCCGGGCTTTGCACTGTTCCGACATCCATGTCGATTCCCTCCCATATATAATTATGGTCTACCTATATCTTTATCGGCATAACCGATAAGAATATTAAGCAAATTTCAAACAAGCGACGAATTTTTTTCGATCCATTCCCGGGTCAAGCTTAACCCCTGTTCCAGACTGACAGCCGGCGCCCAGCCGAGCAATTCTTTGGCTTTACACGAGTCACACAACAGCTTCATAATCTCGCTTTGAGGATGAATATGCGGCATATGATGGATTTTTGTCAAATCAGGCTCCACCAGCGCTGCCAAATCATTCACCGAAATATCCTGCCCCAATCCGGCGTTCAATATCTGTCCATTCACTTTGTCACTATAGCCGGCTTCGACGACAAACCGGGCGCAATCGTCAACATAAAGCAGGTCGCGTGTCTGCTCACCCGAACCATAAATCTGCAGAGCTTCGCCAGCCAAGGCTTTCTTGATAAAGATTGCCACCACGCCGCCTTCGCCGCCGGTCTTTTGAAACGGACCGTAAGTATTGAATGGACGGACCACCACCGTAGGCAGTCCATAGGCATACCAATACGACAGCACCATGTTTTCGCCGGCAATCTTACTGCCGGCATAGGGCGACGCCGGTTTGGTCGGGTGGAGTTCATTGATGCCTGCCGGATCGGTTGCCCGATCATAAACCATGCAGGTGCTCATAAAAACCATTTTCACCTCGCAGCGCCGACACAGCTCCAACACATTGAACGTGCCGATCACATCATTGTCAAAAGTCTGCCTGGGCTCATCAATACTGTCCTGCACATTGATGCTGGCGCCCATATGATAACAGAGGTCAAACCGGTTTTGAAACAGTTTTTCCAGCAGCGCCATATCTTTGATGTCGCCGCGACTAAATCCACGCCAGCCGGCCTGGCCTTCAAATTCCGCAATGTTCGCCAATCGGCCATTGGACAGATCGTCCAGCGCCCAGACATCATGCCCATCATCAAGCAGCCGCTTGACGACCCATCGCCCAATAAACCCTGCGCCACCGGTAACCAAAACTTTCAATGTTTTCACTCCAATCACTGCCAGCTATTTCAAATGGGATTTAATCAGCATTTGTACATTATGAATCACGTATTCTACATCCGCTTCACTGAGCCCGGGATAAAGCGGCAGGGTAATCATGGATTCAAAGACCGCCTCCGCAATCGGGCAAATACCCTTTTTAAATCCAAGTTGTTGATAATACGGATGCCAATAAACCGGTATGTAGTGAACATTTACGCCGATTCCCCGGTCCCAAAGTTCCTGAAAGATGACGTCTCTGCCCACGTTCAGCCGCTCCGTGTCCAGCCGCAACACATACAGGTGCCAGGCCGATTCTCCATCCGGACTCTGCCAGGGCGTAATCATGCCGGGCAAACCGTTGAACGAGGCTGTGTATTGCCGGGCGATTTCGCGACGTTTCTGCAAAAACTGCGGCAATTTCTTCAACTGGCTTGTGCCTAACGCAGCCTGAAAATCAGTCATTCGGTAATTATAACCCAAAGACTGTTGCTCATAATACCACGGGCCACGGTTCTGCAGCAGCTTCGCCGGATCACGGGTAATGCCGTGGCTACGGAACGAGATCAATGCCTCGTACAGTCTTTTATCCGTTGTGACAATCGCGCCGCCTTCGCCGGTTGTCACCTGTTTGACCGGGTGAAAACTATAGGTCGTCATGTCGGCCAATCCGCCAACGGCGATTCCTTTATAGGAAGCGCCTACAGCGTGCGCCCCATCGGCGATCAGAACCAGCCCGTTACGTTTGGCGATTTCGGCCAGTCGGTCCATGTCGCAAGGTTGACCAGTATAATGCACCGGAATGATCGCCTTGGTTCGCGCAGTGATTTTCCGTTCCACATCATCCGGGTCAATATTGTAGGTTTGCGGGTCAATATCGGCGAAAACCGGGGTCGCACCCACATACAGGGCGCAATTGGCCGATGCCGCAAAAGTGATCGGGCTGGTGATGACTTCGTCACCAGGTCCAATGCCGGCTGCCGCCACTGCAGCATGTAACGCCGCCGTGCCATTGGCGATCGCCACAGCATAAGGCGTCCCCGCCACCTTAGCCAAAGCAGCCTCAAATTCAGCCACCGCCGGACCTGTGGTCAGAAAATCACTGCGCAACACTTCGGCTACAGCCTGGATATCTTCTTCATCAATGCATTGCCGTCCATAGGGAATAAATTTTTTCGCACTCATTTGTGATTGTTCCTTCCGGCCGCAGCCACCACAGTTTCCATCGCCTGCGCCGCACGCAGCGCGCCCAGACCATCGACCAATTTTCGTCCCTGTCGGTTCATTCGGTCGCGTTTCCCCCAGTCATTCAATAACCGGGAAGCCGCCGCCGCCACCAAATCTGGTTTCAGTTCCGCCACCGATCCTAATGACACAACAAGCTGCTGCCGTTCCATCGCCGCAACGATCTGCTGCTGGTTGTTTGCCAGTACAACTGCCAGTCGTGGTACGCCAGCCGCACACAGTTCGTACAGAGTAGTGCCGCCGGCGGAAATCGCCAGATCGCACTGCTGCATTAGCGTAGCCATTTCCGTCACTCCGCGGTGAATTTGAATCTGCGCGGGATAGTTCCGCGCCAACTCTGCCAGTTCGGAGTCAGCCAGCGATTGAACCGGCGCAACCAGCTGGAGCGCCACTTGATTTATATGAGCCAGTTTTAGCAAGCTATTTGCCAACAACACCAGTAATTCCCCCGCATCACCGCCACCGGCAACAATCAGCAGACTGCGAACAGACTTGGCGGTTGGCCGGC
>JBGSKE010000401.1:0-5184 GCA_041741355.1 Negativicutes bacterium
CGCACTTCGGCCAGCCCATCCCAGGCTAACGTCAAAGCGCCGGTGCCAATTATTTTCCCCTCCGCTTCCACCACGGTAAAATCACGCAACGTTTCAAATATCGAATGCCGTGATCGCGGCAAAATCATTCCTTTTTCCGCATAATAGTTGACCAAATCATGAATCCCTTCGATATCTGCCAAAACCGCTTTGCGAATAATCACCGCTGCACCCCCTGTAATTATATCTGTGTAATTTTCGACAAGGCTAATCGATTTCCTCTTTTTGGGGCAATCAATAGCGCAGAAATCACGAGCGCAGCTTGCTCAAATCAATCCGGTACATTTTACGGGGCCGTCCGGCGCCCAGAGCTTCTTCAGCGCTTTCGAGCGCCATGCCATGCGCTGCCAAATTCCCCAGCAGCCGGCGGGCGTTTCGCTCTGTCATGGAGAGATACTGCGCCAGAGATTCAGCGCCAATCGTCGCTCCGTCAATTTTATTAAACACCGACAACAGCCGATTTAGTGTTGTTCCGCTTATATTTAGACTTTTAGCCAGCACCATCGTTTCGCCCGCCGCGCTGCGCAATGAATAACTCAAAGACAATTCCGAGTTCAACGGGCCAATAACGGTCTTGTCATCCAACACGACCATCCATTTATTCTTCCCTTTTCGCCTAGCGATCCCCATTGCGATTCCTGCGTTCTCGTTGGCGCTATAGGCGGTATCGCCAAAACCAAGGCCACCGCTGACGCCGATAGACAATTTGCGACTGATTTCATCAACAATCGGCATATGGCTAAACCCAAGCGTAATCGCCTCCATTGCGCCCCTGGTCGAGTAAATGGTAAAGCGCCCGTTTCCCTGCATGATCATCGACCCCTGAACTTGCTCGGCAAAATACACCAGTATCTCCTGAAGTTGCAGTTCAACTTTTAACACCGCATAGCCTGACACCGCTTCACGGGAAAATTCGTCATAATCATCAATGGCGATATGTTGAATCGCAATCTGCCCCGCTTTGGAAAATAGCGCATCGGCTTTACTTAGCGCCATGTTAAGAATCGAACGGATATTACTGCGCGTCGGCCAGATCCGAAATACGTTGACGCCGCGTCGCAGAAGTTCAAGATAGGTTGCCCGGAAACAAGTCACTGCCACTTCTGTTTTTCCCTGTTTCCATAAGTCCAAATGAAAATCGGTCAATTCACCGGCGGATACAATTCCGACATAGTCTTTTACGTATATTTCCGGTAACGCGATTTCTGCATCGACAAAGGTTTCTTCAATCTCTTTGCGGCTGAAAGTATCAAAACTCATGCTGGTAATGGGCATATTTTGTTTGAACAGGTGGAGAAAAACCCGATAAATGCTGCTACCGGTATGCGACACATATAACTGAGGTTTAGCGCTAGTACCGGCGGTGATCGCATACCGGTAGGGAACGATGCCGGAAAAAACCCAAATATCAACATCGGCATCATGTGTTGCAATGATATCAGGCACTTCTGAGGCATCACTATATATACAACTGAGCAGTTGGATTCGGCCTTCAAACTCAGCGCCAATCTCCTCAATCAAAGCGACAGAATCACTCGGTCCGACGATTGCCAGCTTAATTTTCCGCATTGTTTTCACCTCACCGCGCTTTTATTTTTACAACTTTCCGTCATTTTTTTGATCGCCAAGCAGTTTTTCTCGACGAATAACGCAAACGCAACGCGTTGCATAATTCTTTACCAGAGCGCGTATATTCATGAATTATACGGAAATGTCTTTTATTGGTCCGATATTTATGGTAGTATTTTCTCAAATAAACGCGGTTATTGCAACCATATTGCAATTATTATCACTTTGATTCTTTTTGGAAAAAATACATAGCATATTGGGAGGAGACATCGAATGACGGCTACGCCGATATTACCCAAAGAGCTCGGACAGATGATCGAGTGGCGACGCGCCCTGCACGCCAACCCGGAAGTCAGCGGTTCAGAACACCAGACACGCGCGTTCCTCTTGCAACAGCTGGAACGTTTGGCTATTCCGGTACAAACATTTGAAACTCATGCCGGAATCGTGGCAACGCTGGAAGGAAAAGCACCCGGCGGCGTAATCGCCCTGCGAGCCGACATGGATGCGTTACCTGTAAATGAAGAAACCGGACTCCCTTACGCTTCAAAAAATCCCGGTGTCATGCATGCCTGCGGTCACGACGGCCACATGGCAATGCTGTTAGGCGCCGCTACCGCACTGAAAGAAAATCGCAACGTCTGGCGCGGCACGGTCAAACTCGTGTTTCAACCGTCCGAAGAGGCGGCCCCCGCCGGTGGCGCCCCGTTGATGATCAAGGGTGGCATTCTGGACAACCCCAAGGTCGACATGATGTTTGGCATGCACCTTTGGCCAGATCTTCCTTATGGTGATATCGGCATCTGTCGCGGCACGATGATGGCATCATCGGACCGCTTCAAACTCAAACTTTTTGGCGCGGGAGCTCACGCCGGCGCGCCGCATCAGGGAATCGACGCAATCATGATGACTTCGGACGTACTTACGGCGCTCAGCCGTATCATCCACCGTCAGACCGACCCGCGCGAAACGGCGACAATCAACATCGGCACGGTGCATGGCGGTGAACGCTACAATGTAGTAGCCAAAGAAGTCACCCTAGAAGGAACCGTCAGGACTTTGAATGAAGCCGTTCGCCGAGATATTCCTGAACGAATCCGCCGCATGGTACAGGGAATTTGCGACGGCTACGGCGGACATTTTGAACTGGATTATCAATTCGGTTATCCCAGTTTGCAAAATTCAGCGGACGAAACCGGTTTTGTTCAACTGACTGCCAGCCGCTTTTTGGGCGCCGAACACGTTCAATCCGATCACAAACCCGTGTTGGGCGCCGAAGATTTCGCTTTCTTCGCCGAAAAGGTTCCATCAGCCTATTTCTTCGTCGGTTGTGGAAAACCCAACGCACCGGTGCGACCTTTGCACAGCGGTTATTTCGATTTTGATGAGCGGGCGCTGTTTGTCGGCGCACAGGTTATGGAGGAAACCGCCCTCGCGGCGTTGACTTTCCTGGAAAATAGATCCCCTCTAACTTAGCTTCAATGTTCCGCATCAATATGTTTCAATGGGAGGTGGTCGCGTTTTTTGATACCAACTCATACAGGAATGCTTGAATCATATTTTATAAGGAGGTAGCTCATGTCCAAAATTACTAAAGACCAAACCGCCTCAGAATCTTCAGGCCTTTTTCAGCGGATGCTTGACCTGATTGAGTACATCGGCAACAAATTCCCCACCCCTTTCATGCTGTTCGCCTTGCTTGCCATCGCCGTACTGATCGTCGCCTTCTTGCTGGAAGGCACTTCCGCCGCTTATGTCGGCAAAGAAGGCAAAAAAGTTGTTGTCAAGGTCGTCAGCCTGCTCAACGCAGACGGATTCCGCTACATTTTGACAAGCATGATCAAAAACTTTATCAACTTCCCGCCATTAGGCCTTGTCGTTGTTATGATGATTGCTATGGGACTAGCCGAATCCACCGGTTTTGTCAGCGCGGTCGTCCGTAAAGCGCTATTGGGCGTTCCCCCCTGGGCAGTCACTGCTACGATTTTCTTCATCGGCATCAACGGCAACTTGGCTTCCGACGCCGCAATGGTTTTTGTTCCCGCCGCAGCGGCAGCCGTTTACGCCGGCATGGGCCGCAATCCGATTCTCGGCATGTCGATTGCTTATGCAGCAACTGCCGCCGGCTTCAGCGCCAACATCATCCCTGCCGGCACCGACGCTCTCATTGCCGGCATTACCCAGACCGCAATCAAAACTATTCCTCAAACCGCCAATTCACCGGTTCATGTTCTTATAAACTATTATCTGATGAGTTCGTCCGTTTTTATTCTGACCATCGTCGGCACACTGGTAGCGGAAAAAATCGTCGCCCCACGACTGGAGAAGATCGAACTCAATCCCGAGATTACCGGTCAAGTGAAAGAACATGCTCTTACAGCCGAAGAATTGAAAGGATTGAAATACGCAGGACTTGCAGCATTGGGCTACATCCTCCTGCTTGCCATCTTAATCATTCCCGAAGCTGCGCTGCTACGTGACCCGAAAACTCACACGTTGATTCCCCGTTCTCCACTACTTAACAGCGTCATTCCCATTCTGTTTTTCTTCTTTGTCAGCACCGGCGTTGCGTTTGGTATTGGTAAAGGTCTGATCAAAAATGAAGCCGATGTGACCAAGTATTTGACCAAAGGACTGGCTGGCGGCGTCAGCTTCATCGTGACCGCTTTCTCGGCGGCCCAATTCATCGCTTGGTTCAACAAGACTAATCTGGCCAGCGTCATTGCCATCAAAGGCGCCGAGTTCCTGCAAGCGATGAGCTTCACAGGATTTGCTCTGGTCGTCGGTTTGATCCTACTGTCCGCGTTCACCGATTTGTTCGTCGTCAGCGGTTCCGCCAAATGGCTTATCCTGGCGCCAATTTTTGTACCGATGTTCGGACTGCTTGGTTTTGAACCGGCACTTTCACAAGCCGCCTATCGGATCGGCGAAAGTTCAGTCAACTCGATCACGCCCCTGAACTACTATTGTCCGGTTATGCTAGGGATTATGGCCCAATACATGAAACCCGGCTCCAAGGCCGGCATGGGCACGCTAATCGCAACTCAGACGCCTTATGCACTGGCCTTCTTGCTGACTTGGACAGCCTGGTTGGGTGTATTCTACTTCCTGAACCTGCCGCTGGGTCCTGGCGCAAAAATATTCCTGTAAACGTTACTAGCTTTGCTTCAACAAACTAGAATAAATGAAAGGCAGTCCGAGGATTACGGACTGCCTTTCATTTATTTTCATCACATTTTGTTTTTTTGCTTCGCCGAATTACTTCAAGCCGAACAATAGGCCACCCTGGTAAACAATGAAGGACATCCCCCACGCTAAGGTTGTAGAATATACAAAGCTGAACGCCGGCCATTTCCAGGAATTCGTTTCGCGACGCACCACCGCTAACACCGCAAGGCAAGGCGAGTAGATCAGAGTGAAAACCATCAGACTAAACGCGACCAGCGGACTGAAGGTGGGATCAGCGGTCAGCGCATCCTGCAAAGACTTCGAGTCTTCCGATACGTCACCCACGCTGTAGATTGTCGCCATCGTGCTAACCAACACTTCTTTAGCAGCAACTGCCGATACAAGCCC
>JBGSKE010000402.1:0-3485 GCA_041741355.1 Negativicutes bacterium
TGCCTCCGGCCAACCGACCATTTCGGCCGCCTGCATGGCCGCTACCGCCAGAATCAGCGCAGACGGATCGGCGTTGCCGACATCTTCGGCCGCACAGATGATAATTCGCCTGGCAATGAACCGGGGATCTTCGCCGCCTTCGATCATCCGGGCCAGATAGTGCAACGCCGCATCCGGGTCGGACCCGCGCATGCTCTTAATAAATGCCGAAGTGATATCATAGTGATTGTCGCCTTTTTTATCATAAGCCTGAAATTTTTCCACTGCGACAGTTTCCACGATTTCACGGGTCAGCACAATCGTCGGCGAATCTTCAACAGCTTCAGCCGCAAGCATCAACACCATCTGTTCCAGCAAATTTAGCGCCACCCTGGCATCGCCGCCGGCTCGGTCGGAGAGCAGTCCTAATACATCATCCGGCGCCTTGACCTGAAACGCGCCCAATCCTCGTTCCTGCTCGCATAACGCCCGTTGCAGAATTCCGATGATTTCTTGCCGCGACAAAGCCTGCAGCCGTAACACCCGCATACGCGATAATAACGGCGAGTTCACTTCAAAGTAGGGGTTCTCCGTTGTCGCGCCAATCAAGGTAATCGTGCCGTTTTCCACATGCGGCAGCAAAGCATCTTGCTGCGATTTATTGAAACGATGAATCTCGTCGATGAACAGAATCGTGCGGCGGTTTGCCCGCAACAGGCGCTCACGCGCCTTGTCGACGGCTTTGCGAATATCGGCGACCCCGGCGGAAACCGCGTTCATTTCTTCAAACTGCGCGCCGGTCGAATGCGCCACGATGTTGGCCAACGTAGTTTTGCCCGTGCCGGGCGGCCCGAAAAACAATAGGGATGGCAGTGAGTCCGACTCAATTACCCGACGCAAAAACCGCCCAGCCCCCACCAGGTCTTGCTGACCAACGAACTCGGCCAGCGTCCGCGGTCGCATTCGCAGCGCCAGAGGTTCATTCTTTTGTCCTCGACTCGCCATTTGATCAGCAAACAGGTCCACGGATCAGCCTTTTTTCAGCAGGCGATGCAGCACGTCCACCACTTTGCCGATTTCGCTCGCTGTTATTCCGTGATGGGTAACCATCCGTATCCGGTACTCGCCAAACGCCCCGGCCAACACTCCGGCCTTCCTCAGTTTCGTGACGAACTCCGCCGCCTTGAGACCGGTTCGGGATACATCAAAGATCACGATATTGGTCTGGACCGTCGATAAATCGACAGCAAACCCGGCTGTAGCCAGCGCTTCGGCCAACAGTTTCGCATTGGCATGGTCTTCGGCCAGCCGTTCCACCATGCTTTGCAAGCCGACAATCCCGGCTGCAGCAATGACGCCCGCCTGTCTCATGCCACCACCGAGCATTTTGCGATAACGCCGGGCTTTGACGATGAATTCTTCACTGCCGACAAGCAAGCTGCCGACTGGCGCAGCTAAACCCTTGGACAGGCAAAACTGAACCGAATCAGCATATTGAGCTATTTTATCGACTTTTACGCCTTGCGCAACCGCTGCGTTGAATAAACGGGCGCCGTCGATGTGAACCGGAATTTTGCGCCTGTCGGCCAGCTTGCGGATTGAAGCCAGCGTATCAAGCGGATAGCAGGTTCCACCGGCCCGGTTGTGAGTGTTTTCCAGGCAGATCAACGCACTGCGCGGTTGGTGGACATCTTGCGGCCTGATGGCGGCTTCGATCGTTTCCGCGCTGAGAATGCCCTTCACTGACGGCAGTGTTCTGGCCTGAACCCCCGACAAAACAGCCATACCGGCCACTTCGTAATAATAAATGTGTGATTCCGCTTCGCAAATGACCTCATCACCCCGCTGGGTATGCGCCATCACGGCGACCTGATTGCCCATCGTGCCGCTGGCGACAAACAGTCCCGCCGCTTTGCCTGTCATCCGGGCGCCCAACTTCTCCAGCTCGATCACGGTCGGGTCTTCTCCGTATACATCATCGCCCACTTCAGCCCGAAACATCGCATCGCGCATTTCCGACGTCGGTTTGGTCACGGTGTCGCTACGCAGATCAACAATTTCCATCTCTATCACGATCCTCTCTGAATAATCCAATGCCTGTTTCATCGCAAAAAAATACTACCCTTTAATATTTCGGTTACTTTGTCGGCATTCCTGCCTGGCCAGCAAACGAAAAAAGAGTAGAAAAATCCCCGCGATGCCGTTTAACCCGTGTTTTGAACCTGCCTAAGCAGGTGGGTGCGTGCCTTTCCGTCTAATGAGTCCCCAAGCTAGCAGGGCGTTCACGCAGCGGTCAGAGTCAGTGCTCCCGATGTAAAAGTGTTGGATCAAAACAATGGGTTTATACGCACACAGCAGGGACAAGGCTGAGTTATGCAACTATTCTTTCTACTATGAGTGTATCAGACTCCGGCCTGACTGGCAACAGCTTAAACCAATATTACTTCGCTGTTTTCTTGGCCGCCACTTCGGTTCGGATTGATAGTTCCTTCAACTGACGCAACGAGACTTCCGAGGGCGCCTGCGACATCACGTCCGTCGCACTTTGCGTTTTGGGGAAGGCAATGACATCGCGAATCGAAGACCGTTTTGCCATCAGCATAATCAAACGGTCCAGGCCAAAGTCAATCCCGCCGTGCGGCGGTGTGCCGAACTCGAAGGCTTCCAGCAAATAGCCGAACTTTTCGTTTGCTTCTGCTTCTGTCAGCCCGATTGCCTTGAATACCTTTTCCTGCACATCGCGCTGGAATATCCGGATACTGCCGCCGCCGATTTCGGTGCCGTTCAGTACCATATCATAGGCTTTGGCCTTGATCCGGCCCGGCTCCGTCTCAAGATACTGGACGTCTTCATCACGCGGCGAGGTAAACGGATGGTGCATCGCCACATAGCGTTTTTCTTCCTCGTCGTATTCAAACATCGGGAAGTCAAGCACCCAGGCAAACGCCAGCTTATCTGGATCGATCAGGTTCATCCGCCGGGCCATCTCCAACCGCAACTGCCCGATCGCGTTGACCGCAACCGCCGGCTTGTCGGCGATGATCAGCACCATGTCACCTTCTTCGGCTTGCGCCGTCAAGCGGATTTTCTCCAGTTGTTCCTCCGAGAAGAATTTGGAAATCTGAGATTTAAGACCTTCCGCCGTATAGCCGATCCAGGCCAGGCCCTTGGCGCCGTATTGGCCGACATAATTGACCAGTCCATCCAATTCGCGGCGGGGAATCGCTGCATTGCCTTTGACATTAATGCCCTTGATTTTGCCGCCGGCAGCCAACACGGATTCAAACACCTTGAAATCCGAACCGCGCATCGCCTCGGACAAATCAAAAATCTCCATATCAAAACGCAGGTCCGGTTTATCCGAACCATACTTTTCCATCGCTTCATCATAAGACAGACGATGAATCGGCAGCGACAGTTCAGCGCCGATCGCCACCTTGAACACTTCGGCGATCATTTTTTCCATAATCGCCAATACATCGTCCCGCTCGACAAACGACATCTCG
>JBGSKE010000403.1:0-2700 GCA_041741355.1 Negativicutes bacterium
GGATTCTGGCTCACCAGCCGGGTCGAAACATTGTTTGCCTATTACGCATGCTACGCGGTTTTTGCCGGGATTGGCACAGGGATGTTGTGGGTATCTTCCACGATCTCGGTCCGTAAATGGTTCGTTGGCAAATTTTACGCCAAAATGTGGGGCATTGCATTCGCCGGCGCTCCGTTGGCTCAAGTGGTGCTCAGTTTGGGAGTAAAGCCACTGCTCGTGCAAAATGCAGCTCAATGGCGCGATGCAATGAACTATCTGGCATGGATCACACTGGGACTCTTGCTGATTGCCGCCGTGCTTGCCAAGAAAAATCCTGAGCAGTATGGTATCACTCCTTTTGGCGCTATGCCGGCGGCGCCCGGCGCCACGACCAAACAGGAATACATCTGGAACGTGAGCGAGGCTTTTGGAACCCCTGCTATATGGGGAGCTGTTTTGGCGTTTTTAACAAGCATGGTCGCGGAATTCTTAATATGGACGCAAGTCGTGCGTTATTGGACCAAAGATTTGAGCATGTCCCTGGATTCAGCTACTAATCTATATGTAGCCATAGGGATCGCCGGTATTTTCACCATGCCGCTCATGGGGATCGTAGCGGACAAAGTGGTCGGGCATCTCGGCAATGAAGTCAAGGGCCGTAAAGCAATGCTAGTCTTTGCTCCGCTGGTCGGCGTGGCGGCTTGTATGCTTCTGTTGAACATGAATGCCCAATCCACGGTACTCGGAATTGTTGTATGTATCCTGTTTGCTACTTACTGGGCGATTGAACCTGGTGGAGTGGTTGGCTATTCCGGCGCCGTTTATGGTCGGGTCAGCCTCGGCAAAATCTGGGGAACTGCAACACTGATCGTTATGGGTATCGGACCGGCTCTCGGAAGTTTCATGGGCGGTTATCTGGCCGATACTTCCGGCAACTTCACAGCCTCAATCCAATTCGCCATGGCATCGTTTGCCATATCGGCAGTCGTTGCCTTCTTCTTGCCGCTGACGGCCACTTCCAAAGCTGCCGCGGAAGCACAAGAGCCAGCTAAAGTGACGGCATAAAAAGACCCAATCGGAAATAGCGTCAACAGGAGGATGGATATTATTCCAAGGGATAATTCCATCCTCCAATGTAAATTGAGTATTTGTTGTCCTGAACAGTTGGGAGGAATACGGATGATCGAAGATAAAGGACTTATATTTGATATCCAGAGTTATTCGGTACATGACGGGCCGGGATGCAGAACCACGGTTTTTATGATGGGATGTCCCCTGCGGTGTCAATGGTGCGCGAACCCTGAAGGCTGGAAGTTGCAGGAACGGATGATGTATCGCATGACAAAGTGCACGCATGAATCGGAAAGCTGCGTACGTTGTATTCCACGCTGTCCCTACAACGCCATTAGTGCTGGCGAGGATGAAAAAGGCGAGCTGGTCATCGACTGGAACCACTGCAAAAAATGTACCACGTTTGAATGTACGCAGGCTTGTCTCAAAGAATCCATGGTTGTATGCGGAAAATGGTATTCAGTGCCTGACCTGATGAAAATATTCAACCGCGACCGCCATTATTGGGGCAATACCGGCGGGATCACTTTAAGCGGCGGCGATTCTGTGGCACAGGCCAAATTTACCGCAACTTTGTTGAAAAGATGCCAGGAGTCCTACATTCATACAGCCATTGAAACAAGTGCCTGCTTTCCGCAGGAACAGTTTATGTCGGTCATGAAACACGTGGACTTTGCTTTTGTTGATATTAAACATATGGATCCGGAAAAACACCGGCAGCAAACTCACGTTTCAAACCAGCAAATTCTGGAGAATGTGATGATGCTGGCAGGGGATGCGTGGAAGGGGCGGCTCGTAGTTCGTACCCCGATTATCCCAGGATTCAATGATGATGATGAAAACATAATCGCTACGGCGAATTTTGTAAAAAATGCCGGATTGGGAGAAATTAATGTCTTGCCATTCCACCGGATGGGTGATTCGAAATGGCGGCAATGCGGTATGGTCTACCCCTACAGTGAACAGGAATCTCCAACACCGGAACAAATGGAACATATACGGAGTTTGGTGTCAGGGCAGGGAATTGTCTGCTATACCGGAGCTGACACCCCTTTCTAAATACGGTCTTCTTTCATGGGTTCCGCATCAAGTTTTGCGGCGGAATAACGGCGCGGACAAAAAGGCGTTGGGAAACCTGCCTGATAGGATGCAGACAGGAGAAACGTCTGGTTTCGCCAGTCCGTGAAAGCGGAAAGGCTGCCACTTCAGGCGGGTAGGTGTTTGATGAAAATTTTGGTTATTGGCGATAGTATCGGGTTACCGCGACTGAAGAAAAACGGCAGTGAAGTGGAACTGTATTACGAAGATACCTATCCGGAACAGATTCGAAAATATGCCCGGCAACGGTTTTCCGGTGAAGACGTGTTGCTGGTGAATGCTTGCAGACATGCCAATACTTCTCTGCATTTATTGCGGGGCGCAGCGAACGAGGTTTGTTTTTTGCAGCCTGACCATGTAGTGGTGCAGCTGGGAATGACGGATTTGTGGCCGGCGGCGGGACGTGCGGTTCCGCTGCCTTTTTCTGATCTCACCGGCAAGGACCCTTGGGTGGGACCGGATGAATACACTCACAATATCGAGCTCTTTCTGCGATATTGTTTTACTTTTTCCGATTTGGGTGTTGTGCTTGTCAATATTCCCAAATGCAGC
>JBGSKE010000404.1:0-8992 GCA_041741355.1 Negativicutes bacterium
GCCTTGGTGATTCCCAGCAGGATTGGCCGGGCTACTGCGGGCTCACCTCCCGCCTCAAGCGCTTTAAGGTTCTCTGCCTCAAAGGCGTTGATGTCGGTGTATTCACCAGGCAGGAATTCGGTGTCGCCTGGCTCTTCGACCTTAACCTTATGCAGCATCTGCCGAACCATAACTTCGATATGTTTGTCATTGATTTCAACGCCCTGCTCTTTATAGACCTTTTGCACTTCACTCACGATATAGCGATGAGTATCACGCAGTCCGCGGATGCGGAGAATGTCGTGCGGGTTCAACGGGCCGTCGGTCAACCGGTCCCCAGGCTCAACCATTTGTCCTTCCCGAACCAAAATCCGCGAGCCATACGGTACCGGGTAAATTCGTTCTTCACCGGAAGAAGCTGTAATTACTGCGCGGCGAGCGCCTTTTGCTTCGCGCAGTTCAACGCGTCCATCAATTTCAGTCAGCACCGCAGGATGTTTTGGCTTGCGCGCCTCGAACAACTCTTCGACCCGCGGCAGACCAGAAGTGATATCGCCGCCGGAAGCCTGACCGCCTGTTGATGCCACGCCACCGGTGTGAAATGTACGCATCGTAAGCTGAGTTCCCGGTTCGCCGATGGATTGAGCCGCAATAATTCCCACTGCCTCGCCAACATCAACGATACGGCCGGTTGCCAGGTTTCTGGCATAACACTTGACACATACGCCATACTTGCATTTACAGGTAAGTACAGAACGAATCAACACTTTGGCCCTGACGGCAGCCACTTGGTCGACGATGTCTTCACTGATTTCTTCATTGGTACGAACGATCATCTCACCCGTGCGGGGATCGTCAATATCTTCGGCCGCGATGCGACCAACGATACGGTCACGCAGTTTTTCGATCACATTGCTGCAGATAATCACGGAACCTTCTCGCCCGCGCATATTCCACAACGTAGATATGTGCTTTTTGTTTGTTTCATCAAGTAGTTCGCCAGCCTGGATAATAGCATTGCCTGCCTCATCCAACACCAGTTCCGCCGACTTGCGTCCCGCCAGATCTTGGTTAAGAACTCTGACCTCATCTTGAATCGCAACAATTTCGGCGATCGTTTCCGCTGAAAGAACCATACCCGGTGTAGCGACAACTTTCTTGGTCTGTGAGTTACGCACTTCATCACCAACAACCAGTCCGAGCGCCCGATGGCGAAGATCAGCAGTCTTCAATGAAATGACCTTGACCAGCGGTTCTTTGATCGCTTCTTCGACAATCGCTTCGGCATCAATCCCTTTGACGGCATTACGACGGATCTGAATGTCGCCGAGCACATCCGCTTCAATCATCATTGCAATATGCTCTTCCGTTACCACAGCGCCGGCAGGCAACAGACAAGTTCCTGCCGAATCAACAACATTAGCTTCCGTGTTGCGGCCCAACATTTCGCGCATCATGATATCACGCAAGTTAGCGCCGATCTGTTGACGGGATAACGTGAGGGGAATCATGTCAGGCACTTTGATCTCCAGGACCTGTTCGGCAAACAGGCGATCAATCGTTGTCAGATTCAATACGGCGCCGGCCGTCACCGCGACTTCGCCGGTTGCACTGCTCACAGCGTCCTCCGCCAGTGTCTTGCCCTCGAGATATTGTTTCAAATTGACAAGCGAGGCTTCATGCTGAGCATACATTTGCTCGATCTCGCGAGAAACATTGAATTTCAGTACATCGCAATCATCTTCGCGCACTATCAGATCCTGCGCCACATCGACAAGTCGGCGGGTCAGGTAACCAGAGTCCGCAGTTCGCAGCGCTGTATCAGCCAAACCTTTACGCGCGCCGTGCGTCGAGATGAAGTATTCGAGAACAGTAAGTCCTTCACGGAAGTTTGCTTTAATTGGCAAGTCGATGATTCGTCCCGAAGGGTCCGACATCAGTCCGCGCATACCAGCCAGCTGACGAATCTGCTGGACATTACCTCGGGCGCCGGACGTTGCCATCATATAAACCGGATTCAGACGGTCGAGGGATTTCATCAACGAATCAGTAACATCATCCGTTGCCTTTTTCCACAACTCAACGACTTTGAGGTATCGCTCGTCACCAGTCAGCAATCCATTCCGATAGTGGCTGTTGATAGTTTCAACCTGTTTGTCGGTTGTTTCGATAATAACTTGCTTTTGTGGCGGAATTTTGATGTCGGAAATCGCGATGGTGATCCCAGCGCGGGTTGCAAATGTGAAACCCAGTTTCTTGATTTTATCAAGAACTGTTGCAGTTTGCGCATTGCCAAACCGGCGATAACAATCGGCAATCAATTTGCCGAGCTCTTTCTTGTCCATGAGTTTGCCGAGTTCTTTACCGTCGCTGCTATACTGTTTCAACTCTGGCGGCAACGCTTCATTGAAAATGAAGCGTCCCATGGTGGTTATAATCAGTCCTTGGCCGGGAATCCTGATTCTGATCTTTTCCTGTAAGGTAATCGAACCGAAATGATATGCCTGCAATGCTTCGTCGCCGCTGCAAAATGCCCGCGGCGGATTGCCTTCGTTACGTCGCAGGTCGCTTGCATCCGTTTCACGTTCAATCGTCAGATAATAGGAACCCAAAACCATATCCTGTGTCGGCGACGCAACTGGCCGGCCGTCTTTGGTAGAAAGGATGTTGTGAGCGCTCAGCATCAGTACGCGGGCCTCGGCCTGAGCTTCAGCCGACAAAGGAACGTGTACAGCCATTTGGTCACCGTCGAAGTCTGCGTTGTATGCCGTACAGACCAATGGGTGAATTTTGATTGCCCTGCCTTCTGACAGAACGGGTTCGAATGCCTGGATGCCCAAGCGGTGAAGGGTCGGTGCGCGGTTAAGCAATACGGGATGCTCGCGGATAACATCTTCCAACACGTCCCATACTTCCGGACGCATCCGTTCAACCATCCGTTTGGCGCTCTTGATATTATGCGCATGTCCTGCGTTAACCAGTTTTTTCATTACAAACGGCTTGAACAACTCCAGCGCCATTTCTTTGGGCAAACCGCATTGGTGCAATTTCAGCTCCGGCCCGACCACGATAACCGAACGACCGGAATAATCGACACGCTTACCGAGCAAGTTCTGACGGAAGCGGCCCTGTTTGCCTTTTAGCATGTCGCTCAAAGATTTCAGGGGGCGATTGCCAGGGCCGGTAACTGGACGACCGCGACGGCCATTATCGATCAAAGCGTCGACAGCTTCCTGCAACATCCGCTTTTCATTGCGAACTATGATATCCGGCGCTTTGAGTTCCAACAGACGTTTTAGACGATTGTTACGGTTGATGACCCGACGGTAAAGATCATTCAGATCCGAAGTAGCGAAACGACCGCCGTCCAGTTGGACCATCGGGCGCAATTCCGGCGGAATTACCGGGACGACATCCATGATCATCCAATGAGGTTTGTTGCCTGATTTGCGGAACGCTTCCACGACTTCCAAGCGGCGAATGGCTCGGATACGACGTTGCCCACTAACTTCCTTCAGTTCCTGGCGCAGTTCGCGACTCATTTTATCGAGGTCAAGTTCTTCCAGTAGACGCTTGATCGCTTCCGCACCCATGCCAACTTCAAAATGCGAACCATATTTTTCGTAATAGTCTCGGTATTCTTTTTCTGTCAACAATTGCCGACGCATCAGCGGTGTATCTTTAGGGTCCAGAACGATGTATGCGGCAAAATAGAGGACTTTTTCCAGTGATCGGGGAGAAATGTCCAGAATTAGACCCATTCGGCTGGGAATCCCTTTAAAGTACCAGATATGGGAAACCGGCGCTGCTAACTCGATATGCCCCATACGATCCCGACGAACTTTCGATTTTGTGACTTCAACGCCGCATCGATCGCAGACTACGCCCTTATGACGAATCCGTTTATACTTGCCGCAATGGCATTCCCAGTCACGAGTTGGCCCGAATATTTTTTCGCAGAACAAACCGTCACGTTCTGGTTTCAGCGTCCGATAATTTATCGTTTCCGGCTTTTTCACTTCACCGTGGGACCAACCCGCAATTTGTTCGGGAGAGGCCAAGCCAATCCGCATCGAATCGAAATTATTCACATCTTGCAAGATTCTATCGCTCCCCTCTTAATTACTCAATAATGTCTTCATCTGTATCTGGCACGTCCAAACTGGGCGCATCCAAATCCAGATCATCGACTTCGTCAAGCAAGTCGCGTACATTAATTTTCTTCTCCTTGGCTTTGACCTTTTTGACACTTTTTCGGGCGCGCTGTTCGGCGTCATCCTCGACTTTCGGCGAGGGAACAAGGTCAATCTCAGACATGCCAGTCAAGATATCTTCGTCCGCTTCTTCCTCATCTTCCAAGAAGTCTTTCACCGCATCAACATTGGTCTCGGCAGACTTTTCGTTGAACCGTGACGGTTTCCGTTCGCGCGGAACCGGTTGGTAACGCGATTCTCCGCCAATCGGCAAATCCAGTTCCTTGGCTGTTTCATGCACGTCATCGTCAGAATCGCGAATCAGAATTGCTTTGCCATCTTCTGAGCGGACTTCAACATCAAGGCCGATACTCTGCAACTCTTTCATCAAAACCTTAAACGATTCGGGAATACCGGGCTCGGGAATGTTTTCGCCTTTGACAATCGCCTCATAGGTTTTTACCCGGCCAACAATATCATACGATTTCACTGTCAGCAATTCCTGCAGTGTATAGGCAGCGCCATAAGCTTCCAGCGCCCAAACTTCCATTTCGCCAAAACGCTGTCCGCCGAACTGGGCTTTACCGCCTAGCGGTTGTTGGGTAACCAGAGAGTACGGTCCGGTGGAACGGGCATGAATCTTGTCATCGACCAAATGGTGAAGTTTAAGCATATATACGTAGCCAACTGTGACTGGATTATCAAACTCCAGACCAGTCCTGCCATCTCGCAGTTTTGTTTTTCCATCTGCCGGCAGTTGGGCTAATTTCAGAGTCCTGATCACTTCTTCTTCTGTGGCGCCGTCAAAAACGGGGGTCGCAATGTGAATACCGCAATCACCATAAGCATTGGGCCAGATATGCGAATTTCTTTGCATCTCCCGGGCTTCTTCGACGCCGTCAGGTTTTGGCAAACCCCAGCGTGACACATCATAGCCGGCCTCACGCAGTCTTGCTTCGACATTGGGGTCTTTGTGAGCTATCTGGAGGCCGAGCGCCGAGATAGCCCAGCCGAGGTGAGTTTCCAGTACCTGTCCGATATTCATACGCGAAGGAACGCCAAGTGGATTTAGTACGATTTGCACCGGAGTGCCGTCAGGCAAGAACGGCATGTCTTCTTCAGCCATGATGCGCGATACGACACCTTTGTTACCATGTCGGCCAGCCATCTTATCGCCTTCGGAAATCTTCCGCTTTTGGGCAATATAAACACGGACCAGCTGGTTAACACCAGGCATCAACTCATCGCCATTTTCACGGGTGAACACTTTGACATCCACCACTTTACCGGATTCGCCATGCGGTACTCGCAAGGAGGTATCGCGGACTTCTCGTGCTTTTTCGCCGAAAATCGCTCTTAATAGTCTCTCCTCTGCTGTCAGTTCGGTTTCCCCTTTGGGCGTAACTTTGCCAACCAGAATATCGCCTGGTCGAACTTCAGCGCCAACCCTTATGATTCCGCGGTCGTCGAGATCGCCTAACGCCTCTTCCGCCACATTGGGAATGTCGCGGGTGATCTCTTCAGGTCCCAGTTTGGTATCGCGGGAATCGCATTCATATTCTTCCACGTGAATAGAAGTAAACACGTCTTCTTTAACGATTTTTTCGCTGAGCAGAATCGCATCCTCGTAGTTATAACCCTCCCAGGGCATGAATGCAACCAGGATATTGCGGCCAAGCGCCAATTCGCCACGGTCCGTCGAAGGACCATCGGCTAGCACCTGTCCCTTTTCAACGATTTCACCCTTGTATACCAGCGGGCGTTGGTTGATGCAGGTTCCTTGGTTGGAACGCAAATATTTCAGCAGTTTGTATTTGTCGACCCCTGCGGTTTCGCCCTCGCGCCGCACCACAATTTCGGTTGCAGTAGCCCGTTCTACAACGCCGGCCGATTTGGCCAGTACAACAACGCCTGAGTCGCGCGCTGCTTTTGCTTCCATGCCGGTTCCGACCAGCGGCGCCTGGGGACGCAGTAACGGAACGGCCTGCCGTTGCATGTTGGCGCCCATCAAAGCCCGGTTGGCATCGTCGTTTTCCAGGAAGGGAATCATCGCCGTAGCAATGGAAACAACCTGTTTGGGCGAAACGTCCATGTAGTCGACTTCCGTCGCCGGCACTTCTAAAATATGATCCCTATAGCGGACACTAACACTTTCTTCGGCAAACCAGCCGTCCTTGCTAAGTTTCTCGTTCGCCTGGGCAATGACGACCTCATCTTCTTCATCAGCAGTCTGGTAATGCACATCTTCAGTTACCCGCAGGTTTTTCTTATCCACTTTGCGATACGGCGTTTCAATAAAGCCGAATTGGTTGACCCGGCCAAACGTCGACAACGAACCAATAAGTCCGATGTTCGGACCTTCCGGCGTCTCGATTGGGCACATACGGCCATAGTGTGAATGGTGAACGTCACGCACTTCAAAACCGGCTCTTTCCCGGCTAAGTCCGCCAGGGCCGAGCGCACTAAGACGCCGTTTATGCGTCAATTCCGCCAAAGGGTTCGTCTGATCCATAAACTGGGACAACTGGCTGGAACCAAAGAATTCCTTGATCGCAGCAACAACCGGTCGAATATTGATCAGCGCCTGCGGCGTAATTACATCAACATCCTGGATTGTCATGCGTTCACGCACGACTCTTTCCATTCTCGCTAACCCGATGCGGAACTGGTTCTGCAACAGCTCGCCGACCGAACGCAGGCGACGATTGCCGAGATGATCGATGTCATCCTTGCTGCCGAAACCTTCCGCCAGATTCAGCAAATAGCTGATCGAGGCGATGATGTCTGCTTTGGTGACTGTCCGGCGGCTGTAATCCGACGGAGTCGGCGTACACAACATTTTTTCCGGTTTCTGATCTTCATGCACGCGGGCAAAAACTTCAACTAGGCCTTCACCCAGCACTTCTTCGCTAAAAACGCCGCTTTTTTCGATGCGGTCAAGAATGTCTTCGTCGACTTTGATCGGGCTGTCATGCGCATCGCGCGAGGCCACGACAATCTCGCCGGTACTGCGGTCGACAATGTCCTGGTCCAGATACACGCCCTGCAAACGGCGGCGCCAGCCAATTTTTTTGGTCAATTTATAACGACCGACTGTTGCCAGATCATACCGTTTGGAGTCGAAAAACAACGACTCAACCAGCTGAGCCGCGTTTTCGATTGTAGCCGGTTCGCCGGGACGAAGTCGTTTGTAAATTTCCAACAATGCAGTGTCGCGGTCGTTGGAATCATCCTTGCCGCCTTCGAGTGTGGCGCGGATCCGCGGGTTGTTATCAAATAGTGACATGATCGTATCATTGGACTCCCAGCCCAAAGCACGGATCAGTACCGTAGCAGGCAGCTTACGGGTTCTATCAACCCGCACGGCTACAACATCATTAGAATCGGTTTCCAACTCAAGCCAGGCGCCGCGATTAGGGATAATCGTTGAAAAGTAGAGTTCCTTGCCGTTGGCGTCCAATTGCACGTCATAATAAACGCCCGGCGAACGGACCAACTGACTGACAATAACACGTTCCGCGCCATTGATAATAAATGTTCCGTTATCGGTCATTAAAGGAAAATCACCCATGAACACATTTTGCTCTTTGATTTCACCAGTCTCGCGATTTACCAAGCGCACCTTAACATTCAAAGGCGCCGCGTAGGTCACGTCTCGTTCTTTGCATTCTTCCACGTCATACTTGGATTCGCCCAGGCGAAAATCGTCAAAGGAAAGCACCAAATTGCCAGTAAAGTCCTGGATTGGTGAAATATCCCGGAAGATTTCCGTCAGGCCTGTCTGAAGAAACCACTGATAAGACTTCTTCTGGATTTCGATCAGATTGGGCATATCCAATACTTCATCGATCTTGGCGTAACTATAGCGTGTCCGTTTACCTACCTGTACGGGATTGAACATTCAGACCCCCACCTCCACTGTTGAAACAAAATCGTATTGTAAAGCAAAAACAAGCAAGGATCTCCGATTAAAGGAAGACCTTGCTTTTTCATAACATAAGCGTGCTTTTCATCCCCTCAACAGAGTACTACCGCATTTTAGGATGATATCATACACATGTCAAATTGTCAACAAGAAGCGGTTACAAAAAAACAGGCGAGCACGAAAAATCGGCCCGCCTGTCGTCGAAATTATTTAATATCGACGGAGGCTCCGGCTTCAACCAATTTAGCTTTGACAGCATCAGCATCAGCTTTCGAAATTTTTTCTTTGACAGGCTTCGGTGCGCCATCAACCAGGTCTTTCGCTTCTTTCAGACCGAGGCCGGTCAGTTCGCGAACGACTTTGATAACATTGATCTTGGCAGCGCCAGCCGCGGTCAGGATGACGTCGAATTCAGTTTGCTCTTCAGCAACAGGGGCAGCAGCAGCAGCAACGGGAGCAGCAGCAGCCATCGGGGCCGAAGCGGATACGCCAAATTTTTCTTCCAGCGCTTTTACCAGTTCGGACAGTTCGAGTACGGTCATTTTTTCAATGGCTTCCATGATTTGTTCTTTATTCATGTTTCATTCCTCCAAAAATATATTATTCTCTATTTGAACTAGGCGGATTCTTTCTGTTGGCGCACTGCGTCAAGCGCGTAAACCAAGTTGCGGATATTACCCTGCAATACCGTGACAAATCCAGTGATTGGCGACTGCATGCTGCCAAGCAAACGGGCCAGCAATACTTCGCGGGACGGTAGATTGGCCAACGACTTAACGCCTTCAGCGTCGATCACTTTCCCTTCTACTAGACCGCCTTTGATTTCCATAATCCGATTCTCTTTAATGAACTCGGAAATCAGTTTTGCCGCAATTACAGGATCCTTGTCTGAAGA
>JBGSKE010000405.1:0-3674 GCA_041741355.1 Negativicutes bacterium
CAAACGACGATCATCGTATCGCCGACTTCCTTTGCATAACGGATATAACTGACAATCCCGGCGTCACGGTCGTCGGCGTTGATCCAGCGGAAACCGGCCCGTTGATGATCCTGCTGCCACAGACTGGGCTCAGACAGGTAAAAATGGTTGAGCGCCTTCACATAAGCATGCAGCTTGCCGTGCTGTTCGTATTCGAGCAAATGCCAGTCCAGGCTCTGCGCCTCATTCCATTCGATGAACTGACCGAACTCGCCGCCCATGAACAGCAGCTTCTTGCCGGGGTGGGTCAGGGTAAAACCGAGGAAGCCGCGCAGCCCGGCGAACTTTTGCCAATAATCGCCCGGCATCTTGTCCAGCAGCGACCGTTTGCCATGCACCACTTCGTCATGCGACAGCGGCAACACGAAATTTTCCGAGTAGATGTACATCATCGCGAACGTCACCAGGTTGTGCGAACCCTTGCGGAACAGCGGATCGATCTTGATATAGCGGAGCATGTCGTTCATCCAGCCCATATTCCATTTATAGTTGAAACCGAGGCCGCCCTGATGGGCCGGCCTCGTCACGCCGGTCCATGTCGTCGATTCTTCGGCAATCATCAGCGCTGCCGGATGGCTGGCGAAAATCGCCGCGTTCAGCTTGCGCAAAAAGTCGACCGCTTCCAGGTTTTCCCGGCCGCCGTGCTTGTTGGGCCGCCAGTTGCCTGGTCGGCGGGCGAAGTCCAGATACAGCAGGTTGGCGACCGCGTCGACCCGCAGCCCGTCCAGATGATAAACATCAAACCAGAACATCGCATTGGAAATCAAAAAGCTGCGGACTTCCGAGCGGCCCAGGTCAAAGTTGAGCGTGCCCCATTCAATGTTTTCCGCCTGCAACTGGTCCTGCGGTTCAAACAGGTTTTCGCCGTCGAACCGGGCCAGGCCGTGATCGTCCTTGCAAAAATGCCCCGGCACCCAGTCCAGCAACACGCCCAGCCCCCGCTCGTGGGCCCGGTTGACAAAATACATGAAATCCTCTGGCGAGCCGTAACGGCTGGTGACCGCATAATAGCCGGTCTGCTGGTAGCCCCAGGACATGTCGAGCGGATGCTCGGCCACCGGCAGCAATTCCAGATGGGTATAGCCCATTTCCACCGCATAGTCGACCAGTGAATGGGCCAGTTCGCGGTAGTTCAGGAACGAGCCGTCCGCACCGCGCCGCCAGGATCCCAGATGCACTTCGTAAATGTTGAGTGGCCTGGAATAGATCGGGTTTTGCTGCTGCCGGGCGAACCAGGCATCATCGGTCCAATGGAAGTCGCCGCCATCCACCACTCTGGACGCGGTACTCGGCCGCAGTTCGGCCGCAAATGCGAACGGGTCGGCTTTGACGCGGATTTCGCCTGACACGTGCTGAATCGCATATTTGTAGAGCGCACCAGCGCCAACGCCCGGCACAAACAGGGACCAGACGCCCGAATCGGCGATCCGCTCCATGCGGAACCCATTGCCGCACCATTGGTTGAAATCGCCTTCAATCCAGACATTAATCGCATGCGGGGCCCAAACCGCAAAGCGGGTTCCCCATTGCCCGTCCTGCTGCAGCGGATGCGCGCCAAACAAAGTGTAGGCCTGGGTCTGGGTCCCTTCATGAAACAGGTACAAGTTGGATTGATCCAGCGGCTCTGTGCGCAAAGCGTTTCCCTCCCCTAATGCAAAGAAAGTCCGACCGAAGCCGGACCTATTTGGTCGCCGAAATGATAACCGGGGTTTTGCTCATGTCCTGATAGAACGCATTGGTCGTGCTGGCGATCGCGACATAATAGTCGCCGCCCGGTTTCAGCTTAGGCACGGTCCAGTCATAACGGCCTTTGCCGTCGACACCGATCGGAACGGAGGCCACGATCGGGATCACGTCGCTGTCGGCTTTATTGATCAAGGCCAGTTGCACCGTCTGGCCGGGACTGCCGGCATAGGTCCAGCGCAGCGAAACCGGCGCGCCGATTGTCCATTTTTCCGCACCTTTTGGCAATGCCTCCAGGCTGATCTGGGTCAGCGGCGACTTGCCGGCCACCAGCGAAAACTCGCCGGAAGTCTCGCCGATCCCGTTTTCAGCCGTGACCGCAATCGTATAATTGCTACCAGGCGGCAAATTCGCCGGCACAGTCCATTTATAGCCGCCGGAACGCTCGGGACCGATCGGCGCCGCCTCGGCAATGATCAGCCGGGCATTCTGCCAACCCACTCTTTGCAGCGTAATCTGCACCGTAGCGCCTAATTCGCCGCGATACGACCATTTCACCGTATTGTCGGCGCCAATCTTCCATTCGGCAGCTTGACCCGGTTCATTCAGCTTCAATTTCATTTCTTTGGACGCCGCCAGCCCGACCGAACTAGTCAGCAGCATCACGGTCAGCATCCCCGCGCCTACGATTTTAGTCAACCAATCAACCTGATTCATCAGTTTACCGCCCCGCCCTTTCGCGAATTCGCACCACAATCAACTGCGCCATCTCGTTCATACCGCCCAGGCCGTTGGCCGATGCATCCTGCGGCGTCACCACCGCGACCGGCTCGCGGTCTTCGTCATAATAAATCGCCATCGCATTCTCCAGGTCATTGACGTACAACTTGTCGCTGGAGTAGTCGGGCAGGTTGGTCACCCGGTATATTTTTCCGGCGGCCAGATGGGCCCGCATCCGCGGCGTATAACCGGCGTATTTGGCGTGAAAGGCCGGCAGGCTCCAGGCGCCGTCAACGACCTGGGCCGATTTGTCCTTTTCCGCCACCATCGGCCGAACTTTGAAATCCTTGTTGATCTGGTCGCGAATCGCGTTGACCCGGTTCACCGTATCCGGGTGAGTCGAGAACAGGCCGAAATTGGACTTGCCGCTCATCGCTTCCAGTTTCTCCATGCCAACCAACATGCTATAAGGGTTGTAGCCGGCCCGCATCGTGTGGGTAACCCCCAGATTGTCTGCTTCTCGCTCCGCCTCGCGGCTGTAGCCGGCCATCAGAGCGCTGCCGATCAAATCGCCCAGGATGGCGGTGTTGCTGTTGCCGAACAAAATGGCAAAGATCACGCCCACGGCCAGACTGCGTTCAATCTGCACCACTGTATGCCGTTTCACGATATGCCCGACCTCATGGCCGATGATGCCGGCTAGTTCGTGGTCGGACGGCATATAGTCGACCAATCCCTTGAACAAATAGATGTAGCCGCCGGGAACGGCTAACGCATTGACGTCCTTCGAGTTCAGCACTTTAAACTGATAGGGGATATCTTTGCGGTCGGACACCGCTGCAATTGCCGCGCCGATCCTCGCCACCCGGGCTTGTAACTCCGGGTCGTTGACCACGCCGTATTTCTTCTCCAAATCCGCCGCTACGCCCTTGCCCAGCTCGATTTCCTGTTTGGTGCCAATAAGCAGAGCTTCGGCCGGCTGCGGTGCGCAGACATTGGCGAAGAACAATAGCCCAATAGCCAACAGCAACGTGCGAATCAGTTTACTCCCATATTTCATGATCTTCACCTCACCTATCCTTACTATCATCTTACCATCATTGCAAGGAGTTTGAATACTTATGTCGAAAGCAACAGGTATAACAAAAATTCAGGAGGGATTATCATGGATGAGCAGGAACGAACCCAGGTTACCGATGAAGTATTTTTGGAAATCGCCCGTTCGGCCATGC
>JBGSKE010000406.1:0-2077 GCA_041741355.1 Negativicutes bacterium
TTTTCTTCATTAGTATTTTCCTGGCCGGTAACAAATACCAGTTCATCCTTTGCCCAAAACACATCTGCTTCCGCCTTGGAAAAAAAATCATAATCGCTTTTGCCGATCAACTCTTTCCGGCTTATTCCGATCAATTCACACAATGCAGCGTTCAGCAATATCCAGTTATGCTGGCGGTCTTTGACAAAAATCGGATCAGCGATCGTATCAATGATCTTGTCGAGGAAGTTGTGCGCCTCCTCGATTGCCAATTCCGCCTTTCTGCGATCTGTAATGTCCCGGATCGACTCGATTGCACCAATTACCATGCCCTCACTGTTGTAAAGCAGGCGGGTTACGCCCCACAGGCCCCTGGTCAAGCCGCCCTGGACCGGCACATCGGCTTCGGCGGTCAACAATTCGCCATCACGCTGAATATTATGATACTTTTGCGCAAGCTCTTCATCCGTTTTGAACGCCAAGTCAATCAATATCGGCCGCCGTTCGCCATAGAACGGCAGCGCATACTCATAATCGCCTTTGCCCAACATATCTGCAGCCTTGACACCGGTCAGCTTTTCCATAGCCCGATTCCATGTCGTAATTTTTCCTGCACAGTCGACTGCAAATGTTGCATCCGGGGAAAATTCAATGATCTCCTTTAAACGCAGTTCTGATTGCAACAGTTCTTCTTCTGCTTGTTTACGCTCTGTAATGTCTTCCAGCGTCTCCATCGCACCCAATATATTGCCGCGGGCGTCTTTGATCGCCGTTGCCGTGAAATAAAGCCACCGACCGGATTGCCCCAGTGCCGGGAAAAAGTCGGTTGCCTCATAAGCGTCCTCGATCAGTTTGGATTTCCGGTATTTTCCTCCATACATCGCTTCAATCGCTGCATTATCATTTTCAATGAGCAAGTCCGCCATACATGGACGCCGAGACTGATAAAAGGCATGCCAGTGCCGGTCACTTGCAAGAACAGCCTCAGCCTTGATTCCGCTAAGTTCCTCCAGCGCTTTGTTCCAGTGGGTAACTTTATGATTTTGGTCAATCACAAATTGCGGTATTGGTGAACCATCCAGCAAGGTCTGTAATTTATGCACCATTGCAGCCAAAAGATTTTCTGAATCACGCAACGCGGCTTCAATATGTTTACGACTGGTAATATCTCGGATGATAACGAGCGTATCCTGATTGGATCCGGCGACAATTCTCGCCTCGTAATAACCGCTTTTGTCGCTTGCCTGATACTGATATTCAAGGATCCTTACTTCTTTGTCGATTAACGCGCGGTCAATTTGTTTCATCAGGCTTTGGGCGATATCCGCCGGAAAAACCGAATCGATATTTCGACCCGCATTTATCCCTGCCATCTTGCTGTCTTGTGAAGACCCCTCACGCACTTCTTGCACAACGCCATCTTTGCCAACCGAAACGATCATGTCGGGAATCGCCTCAAGAACAGCATGCAACTCGCCTGTTCTACGTTGAACAGCCTTTTTGAGGCCAAAACTCCAGACAGCAAGTATAATCAGCAATACAACAACAGCGCCTAGCGCAAGCAACGTTTCTCTGCCCATTTCACGCTTGGGCAGCGTCTCGCCCAGCCAACGTTTTTCAATCGCGGCATACTCATCTGCAGAGATTCCGGCAAAACCCGCTTCGACGACCTTCAACAAAATTGCGTTGTCTTTTTTTACGGCACGGTGGAACTGTCCGGTATTGATAGGTGACGTGACTCGAAATTCATCCTGCAGACTCATTTTGTTCAGGTAATATAGCGCAGGCGGCTTATCCATCAGGAAAACAACGATGTCCCGTCGTTGCGCCGCCTGAATCATCGCTTCATAACTATCGAAAAAAACCAGATCATGTATATTGTGGCGAAACAGAAGATTGATCGCGTCATCGCCGCTTTTCACGCCAACTTTGAACCCTTTCAGGGATTTTAGTGTTTCGATTCCGCCAATGTTCCGGTTAAAAAAAATTGCCACATCCAATGTGGCATAAGGTTGAGAAAAATCATAAATTCGTCGGCGTTTGTCGTTGGCAAAGATGGTGTCAACAACGTCAAATTCGCCATTTTCCATGGCAGTCA
>JBGSKE010000407.1:0-4135 GCA_041741355.1 Negativicutes bacterium
CGTAGAACGCGCTCTGGACGTCCAGATACAACGGCTCGCCAATTGAACCGGGTTCTTTGGTCCGGTCAAGCACAGCAATCTTTTTCACTGTCTTGGGAATATAGCGGAAGAAATGTTCGAGCGAGAACGGACGATACAGGTGAACTGTCAATAGGCCGACTTTTTCGCCTTTGGCATTCAGATAATCGACCGTCTCTTCGATGACATCGCAGACCGAACCCATGGCGATAATGATCCGGTCGGCGTCTTCGGCGCCATAGTAGTTGAACAGATGGTATTCGCGACCGGTCAGCTTGCTGATCTCGCCCATATAGTCTTCAACAATACCAGGGATCGCCTCATAGTAAGAGTTGGATACTTCCCGCTCCTGGAAATAAATATCCGGATTTTGCGCGGTGCCGCGAACCACCGGATGATCGGGATTCAACGCCCGGCGACGGAATGCGTTGAGCGAATCCTGATCAATCAGGCCCGCCAGATCGTCATAATCCATCACTTCAACTTTTTGGGCTTCATGTGAAGTGCGGAATCCATCAAAGAAGTTCAGGAAAGGGACGCGTCCTTTGATCGCGGATAAATGGGCTACCGCAGCGAGGTCCATGACCTGCTGAACGCTACTCTCGGCTAGCAGGGCAAAACCGGTCTGCCGGGTTGCCATAACGTCCTGATGGTCGCCGAAAATGCTCAGCGAGTTGGCTGCCACGGCGCGTGCGCTGACATGGAAAACGCACGGCAACAGTTCGCCAGCCATCTTGTACATATTCGGAATCATCAATAGCAAGCCTTGTGAAGCGGTAAACGTAGTTGTCAATGCGCCGGATTGCAGCGATCCATGCACAGCGCCCGCAGCGCCGGCTTCTGATTGCATTTCTGCCACCCGTACGGTTTGACCAAAAATATTCTTCAGTCCCTGGGCACTCCATTCATCCACATATTCGGCCATTGTCGATGAAGGAGTGATCGGGAAAATCGCGGCTACATCAGTGAATGCATACGCGATGTGGGCGGCCGCATTATTGCCGTCCATGGTTTTCATTTTTTTCATTAGACAGTCCCTTCTTTCCTTGTTTTTTCTCTGCTGACATGTAGACCCTATGCCAGTAAACATGTAAATTATAATTTCGGCAAAAAAAAAGAAAATCCTTTTTCTTGCGTTCGCGCCCCAACTCATCTGATATGAACCGCGTTTTATCCAAGAATTCTTCAAGCAGTCCGATAGCTTTAACCGATTTTTAACATTGCAACGCAACAACGAATTGACAGTGTCAATCGTGCACAATATAATGGAAATGCAGATTTACAGGCACGCCTTCTTTGTCAAAGGACGGCCTGATTTATTTTTTGGAGGTGAGATGGATGGACGCCGACGGGCCTCATTTATGTTGCAGAAAACTGAAGCAAACCGGAGATACGACTGTCCATCTCACGCCGCACCAGCGTTGAGGTGACGTTTTGTGTCTCCGCATCGAAAGGAGGCACTGATCATGCTCAATGTATTTAAAACAATCGATCATGTACTACAACCGGTACCTGGCAACGAAATCGTCAAGGACGGTTGGATTCGCCTGGTTAATCCTTCGCCGGATGAAATTCGCACGATTTGTATCACTACCGGCGTGCCGGAAGATTTTATCCGCGCCGCCTTGGACGAAGAAGAACGTTCGCGTATTGAAGTAGAAGATCACTGTATGTTGGTGCTGACCAATATGCCAGTCATGCGCGGACCGGACAACTATGACACTTTGCCGCTCGGCATGATACTGACGCCGGAAAACCTGATTACGGTATCGTTGGAAGAAACGGCAATTCTACCCTCCCCGCCGGAAGGCAGTTCCATCTCCGCGCAATACCATACTTCCAAACGCACTCGGTTTTTATTTCAAATTCTTTATAAAAATGCCACTTTCTATTTACGCTATATTCATCAAATCAACCGACAAACCGACGAAATTGAACGTCACTTGCGTAAATCGATGAATAACGCGGAAGTATTTCAGTTATTGGATATGGAAAAAGGTCTCACTTACTTCACAGCTGCTCTAAGAACCAACGGAATCGTTCTGGACCGACTGTTGCGTCTGCGAAAAAGCGGCAACCTGAAACATCTGTTGCCATTATTCGAAGAAGACGAAGATATTCTTGAGGACACAATCATTGAAAACCGTCAGGCGTTGGAAATGGTTCAAATGTATTCCGATATTCTCAGCGGCATGATGGATGCCTTCACGTCGGTAATTTCCAACAATCTGAACCAAGTGATGAAATTTTTGGCCTCGATCACGATTCTGATCGCCGTACCAACTATGATTTCTAGCTTTTGGGGTATGAACGTGGGAGTTCCTTTCATGGGGGAACCGATTGGGTTTGGTTTTGTCGTAGGCTTGTCGCTACTGCTGACCGGGATTACTTGGTTAATTCTCTGGCGCAAGAAAATGATTTAACAGACGCCGAATTATAGGGACTGTGTGAAAGCTTATTACAAGTTTTCACACAGTCCCTTTTTTGCTCTTCTGCTTTTCTTTGCTTAATCTTGTAGTGTCGATTACACTTTTCCATTTAACGATAATATCTCCCTGGCCTCAGCGGGAGTTGCTATTTCTTTACCCATCGCCAAAACAATAGCTTTTATCCGAGTCAATAAAGAGATATTTGTTGCCAGCACTCCTTTAGAGTAAAAAATATTATCTTCGAGCCCTACGCGAACATTCCCGCCCAAAGCCAGCGCCATTGTCGACAACTCCACATGGTTTTTCCCTACTGCAGTAATCGACCAAGTGCAATTGGGGGGTAATTGCTCATACAGGAAAAACAAGTTTTTAAATGAAGCAGGCAGGGACCCGGGAACTCCAAGCACCAGGTTGATCTGCAGGGGTCCATCAATTACTCCCGCATCAGCTAAATTGATCGCATTGAACAACATCGCCGAATCAAACACTTCCACTTCAGGCTTAACCCCATACTTTCTCATTTCTCCCGACAAATAGCCAATAGTCTCAGGATCATTCAGGTTCGCTTTGCTCGGGAAATTGGATGATCCGGTTGCAAGACTGGCCATCTCCGGCCCCAGGCACAACATTTGTCCCCTGTCCATGTACGTCTTTCCTGCGCGCCCCCCCGTAGAAAGCTGTCGAATGATATCGCAATCGGCGTATTGATCCAATTCAGCCAAAACTTCCCTGTTGATCGAAACATCCGAGGTCGGGTTTCCCTCTTTGTCACGGGTATGGATATGGGCAACCGCTGCACCGGCTTTCCAGCATTCATAAATCTGAGCAGCTATTTCCGCAGGGGTTATCGGCACATAGGGATTCATCTGTTTGGTCGGCACGTTTCCGGTTGGGGCAATGGTCAGAACAACTTTGTTTTTCATGCATCCACCTCATTTTCTGTTTTGCCATCGCTTCAACAAGTAGATTCCAACTACTGCAGCTAAGCCTGATATATCGGTAAAAGTTCCCGGCACAATCAAAAATACCCCGCCGATAAAGATGACTATTCTTTCATGCCAAGCCAGCCGCGCAACAAGGAAGCCAGTCGTTCCAGATGCAATTCCCAACATTCCGATCAATGCCGTGGTTAAGGCTTGAGTTAGGCCTAATGCAGTCACATTGACCAATACCAGCACCGGCGATAACGCAAAAACATAAGGAACCAAAAAAGCGGCAATTCCGAGTTTGGTAGCTTCAAATCCGGTTTTTAGCGGGTTTGAATTTGCAATCCCCGATCCGGCAAAAGCCGCCAAAGCAACCGGCGGGGTAATATCAGCAACAATACCGAAATAAAACACAAACAGATGCGCGGCAATCGGATTCACTCCGACCAATATCAATGCCGGGGCCGACACCGTGGCCTGAATGATGTAATTGGCCGTAGTGGGCACTCCCATACCTAAAACCAACGAACCAATCATAGTTAAAAACATTGTCAGATAGATATTACCGCCGGCAAGTTCAACCAACCCGCCCGACATCTTCAAGCCAAGGCCGCTCAAAGTAACCACACCTACGATAATTCCAGCGGTAGCGCACGCGATGGCAACAGGCAGCGCCGACCGACTGCCATCTTCGACCGCTTCAATAATTTTACCTAGGCCCAAACGGCCCTCTTTAGTCATTGCGCCGGCAATGATCGTTAA
>JBGSKE010000408.1:0-7207 GCA_041741355.1 Negativicutes bacterium
CCGCCACTTCGTAGGCGCTGAGATATTGATCGTATTGCGCCTTGCTGACGGCTCCCTTTTCATATAGCTGGCGATAACGTTCCAGATTGCTTGCCGCCAACTTCAGCTGCGATTCGGCTGAGGCAACCTGCGCCGAGGCAATATTGACGGTCTGCTGGATATCGCGGGAGTCGATTTGCAGCAGGGCATCGCCCGGTTTGACAATACTGCCCGCTTCGACAAAGCGGCGGGTAATTTTTCCGCTCACCTGGAACGACAGTTGGCTCTCATAGCGGCCACGCACTTCACCGGAATAGATATTTACGTTTTTTGCATCGGTTGCGGCAACTTTTTGCGTCTTCACCAACACTTGCTCTTGGGCCGACACTGTTGGTTTTTGCTGGCTATACCAAAAATAACCGCCCGACAGGCCACCAACCACCAAAATCCCTAGTAAAAACATCGCTCGTCTTTTGCTGGAACAAATCCCCTGCACAGTACTGAATAAATTTGTCAGCCTGCCGCGAAAATTCTCCGCCAGGTTTTGCCATTGGTTCTTTCCACTCATTTTATCCGCTCCCATGATTCAAATTATATTTGACTGACTTTAGTCAGTGGATTGGTAAAAAAATTAATTCCCTCGTTTCAGGTCAAATCCGTCGGTTATCGTTGCCAGCAGCTACTCGTCCTGCATCAGTTGCAATGAATTTTGCGCCAATCCCAATATTTTTTCAATCAACATGGACGCTGTTTCCAGATAATGCGCATAGATTGCGGCAGGAACTTTTTCATAGGTTGCTTCAAATACAATTTCCATGATACTGCCGATAAAAGCCTGCGCTATCTCAGGATGACTGACGAAAAACACTCCCTGCTCCTTGCCTTCCTCGATCACACGGGTCAGCGATGGCGACACAATCTGTTTTCCTTGATTCACCATTTTATCCATCAGATGGAGATACTGGTCGTTATACAAAAACTCGAACAACAACCCGTCCTTGTAGCGGATGGTGCGAAACATCACTTCCAGTACCAGTTGCAGTTTTCGCTGCGGCCCGATTTTTTTATCTGCTACCAATTGCCCCACTTTATTGGCTGCAATTTGTATTTGCCGCGAGATCAACACATCCAAAATCTCTTCCTTGGACTTGAAATAGTAGTAGAACGTTCCCTGGGCAACACCGATTTTTTTAACAATATCACTGATCTGCGTTTCATGGTAACCATTGGCGTAAAACATTTCTTCCGCGGTATCCAAAATTTCCGTCATGCGCTCCTGCGGATCTTTAGTAATTCTCGCCATGATTTCCCCTCCCGCAATAAGATTATTTTATGACTGACTTAAGTCAATGATAAATTATGATTTTATTTTTGTCAATATCCTTTTTCGATCTCCGCCTCAATCCTGTATCCGATGAAATTCCATCGCAGCGTCAGTGTTCATTCACTTGTTCAGCTTGCTCAGTTCCTGCTCGATCAACGCTACAGCGCCGCGCAGCTCTTCGTCACTTGCGTTGCACACACACAAACGCAGCCCGCCAGCATGCTCAAACCCCGGAATATAGCATTCATCGACGCCGCTCACCAGCAGGCCGCGTTCCACCAGTCGCCTGGCTAGCTTATCGGCAGGCCGGCTGGTCGAATCCAGATAAGCATAGATTCCTGTAGCCGGAATATGCCAGTGGGCCTTTGCTACGGTCAAATCCCGGCATGCCTGCCGCAACACAGCCATTTTCTGCCGGTAAAATCGTTTGACCCGCTGGACATGGTGCGTATACATCCTGCTTTTGAGGAAGATTTCCAGCGCAGCCTGTGTAATCACCGGCGTAGCCAGGTCGACGCTTCGTTTGCCGGCCAGAAACGCCTGATGAAGTTGCGGTGGTAGCAAGCACATTCCCAACCGCAGGCCCGGCAGCAACGTCTTGGAAAAACTCTGGATATAGATGACCGACTGCTGCGCACCGCAAGCATATAACGGATCGGCCTTGCCATTGATCTCCAGGTCGGCCAGATAATCATCTTCCACGATATACACCCCATACTGTTCAGCAATCTTCAAGATGGCTTTCTTTTGGCTTTCGTCATAGCAAAAGCCGGTAGGGTTCTGATATCGCGGCATCGTGTAAAAAAACTTGATATCGCCCTGGACAAAAATCGCCGCCAACTCGTCCAAGTCCAGTCCCCTGTCCGTCCGGCGGACACCAACCACCGGAACCTTGGCGAACCGCAATACATCAAGCATAACGCTATACGTCGGCTGCTCCACCACGACCTTTCCTCCACCGCCGGCAAACGGCATCGCAGCCAAAATATACAACGCCTGCTGGGCGCCAGTGGTGACGAACACGTTTTCCGGCCGGGTAAAGATGTGAAAGTTCGTCAGATGTTTGGCCAACGCCTGGATAAGCTCCGGCATCCCCTGGGTCGGCGCATATTCGAACAACCGCTGCCGGTAAAGGACGCTCGCCTTTTCCATGCAGTGGTAGTAGTCCTTGTAAGGGTTGATTGCATCGGGCGGACGCATCGATGCCATATCCAGCGAGCCGCCAACCTTCACAGCCGGCTTATTCTTCAATACATAAAAGCCGCTTTTCGGCACGGCATAGACTAGGTGCTCCGCCTCCAGCTGCCGGTAAGCCTTGACCACCGTATCCGCATTACAGGACATCTGTACCGCCAAACCCTGAACCGATGGCAATTTCCCGCCTGGTTTGTACTCGCCTACCTCAATCTTTTTTCTGATCCAATCGGCTACGGCACTGTATTTGTAGTCCATACGCCTCCAAATCTATACCGGTATAGATCACCAGTATGGCAGTGGTAAATTTCACTCGCCGTTTAATAAAATGAGTATAACATGAACCGTAAAGGGGAGAACAGAATGAAATCATTGCCATTTAGCCTGGAGGAATTGCAAAACATTGTTGCCCAGTATCCGACGCCTTTTTATATTTATGACGAAACAGCGATCAGAGAAAACGCCCGCAATCTGATTCAGGCATTCTCCTGGAATCCTGGCTTCCGAGAATACTACTCAGTGAAAACTGCGCCCAATCCAACCCTGGTCGAACTGCTGAAGCAGGAAGGCTGCGGCGCGGACTGCGCTTCGGAAACAGAGCTGCTGCTGGCGGAAGCGACCGGCCTTTGCGGCGAACAAATCATGTTCACATCCAACAACACGTCAGCCGAAGAGTACCGGCAGGCGGTTCGCCTGGGCGCTATCATCAACCTCGACGATACAGGCCACATCGATTTTTTGAAAAACTCCGCCGCCATCCCCGACCTCGTCTGCTGCCGCTACAACTACGGCGGAGAACTCCGCTATCGGGGCAAGACCGTCCTCAACTTCGCCGATAACAAGACCGGCGCGACAAAAGATCAAATTATTGCCGGGTTCCGCACCCTGTCGCAGCTTGGTGTCAAAAGGTTTGGCCTTCATGCCCAGTTTGGCGGCCACCAGGTCGATGCCGCCTACTTTGGCGAGGCGATCCGTCCGCTGTTTTTCCTGGCCGTCGAGCTCTACCAGACTTGCGGGATCAAGCTGGAGTTCATCAACTTCGCCGGTGGACTGGGCATTGCCTACGCCCCAGCGGACTCGCCCGCCGATATAATGGCGGTAAGCGCTCATATCCGCCGGGCATACGAAGAAATCCTCGCAGCCGGCGATCTAGGTTCGATACCGCTTTACGCCGAACTCGGCCAGTTCATGACCGGACCGTACGGCTATTTCGTGTCATCAGTGCTCCATATAAAACAAACCGGCAAACAGTTCGTCGGCCTCGACGCCTCCACCAACAGTTTTATGAGTCCCCTGCGCTACAACGACTATCACCATATCAGCGTGCCAGGCAAGGAAAGCCTGCCTGCCGACCAAACCTACGACCTAACCGGCGCATTGTGCGAAGGCGGCAAAGACCGTTTCGCGGTAAATCGCGCTCTGCCGCGCCTGGCAGTCGGCGACCTGATCGTGTTTCACGACGCGGGGGCCTATGCCTACGCGCACAGCCACAACTACAACGGCAAGCTGCGTCCCGCCGAATTGCTACTGGCCGCAGACGGCAACGCAAAGCAAATCCGCCGGGCGGAAACCCCGGCGGACTATTTTGCGACCTTACGCTTTCCCGGCAGCAAATACGGGATGCTTTCATGATATAGTGAAATCAGCGTATCCAAAATAATCGTCTGCTGCGGTTCCTGCAGAAAAAACCACCAGGCGTGGCTTGCATCGCAAATTTCGAAGTCAAGGCCAAATTCGGTGGAAACGGCAGGCACGTGGGTAAGCGGAAAAAACAGCTCAGCTACCTGCCCATCGATCTGGCCGCGAAACATCAGCCCGGCCTGCTGCAGTGTCAGCTCGCCGCAGCCGCAGCGCCGGTAGCCGCCGCGAAATTTATCGGCGACCCTCAGTTCGCTGACCGCCGCCCGAAACTCCGCCCGCCCCCGCTGGATACGCTCAGCCAGCTGCCTGCGCTGCCACGCATTCCAAGCTACCGGATCGGTAAAAACAACACACTGATCGTCCAGCGGCGCCAACACTCCCGACGCATTCAGTTGGGCAGAATTTTGACAGGCTGTACAAAACAGTCTGTCTTTTTTGCTATGCATGACCCGTTGCGCCAAACAACGCGGGCATTGGTGCAAAATCTTATGCAGCCCATCTACCGAAGGTGGCGAAATCATTTTTTCCGGCGATTTTTCCAACCAACGGTACTCGTCGTAGGCTAGTTCTTGTTTAATTCGGTCGAAGATTTCCGCTTCGCTCGCCGCTTGCAGCTCTGCCGGAGTAAATAGCGGGCGCGCCGAGACCTCTACTCTCGCCGGTCGCCACTTTTCCGCCCAACGCGGCCAGAGGAAATATCCGCCGTGGATCTTTACGACTACAACGGGGACATTTGCTTTGCGCAAAAACCTGACCAGCGAAGCCGACAACTCGCACAGGCTGCCATCAATCGAACGGCGACCTTCGGCAAAAATCCCGACAACGCCGCCGTGAGTCAGAACCTTAAGTGCCTCGCGCATTGCCCGCAAGTCCGGAGAAAACTGTATTTTGGCAATAGCGCCCCACTTGCGCAAGATATAGCCAACCAGCGGCAAGCGGAAATAATAGTTTGAAGTCATAAACCGGCAACCATCCTTACCGATGGCAACTTGCACCAAGGCAGGATCAAAATTGGAAGTATGATTGGCCAGCACGATATAAGGCGGCTTTATACCGCCCAAAGTGCTGCGTTCAATCTGAATATGCCGCATGCCCCGGCTGATCCAGAATACGATGAGCCGCGCAGCCAGTAGTTGGAGCGCTGCTTTCAAGCCGTATGTTCCCCCGGCAGCACCCAGGCGGGAAACTTATGCGCATCGAAAATCGTGAAGTAATCAAACACAGGCGGATCAAACTCCATATCGACACTTGGTTCGCCGACAAATTTTGCCCCATATTTATAGTAGGCCAGCATCAGGGTCGACATCTTTTTAATGATGTGGCGTTGGCTGATTTCATTAATCGACGGCATATCAATTTTCTCCGACAAAAGATCGGGCTGATGATCGGGCTGGGCTTTGGGCTGAATCCCGAAGCTATTGTGAATCGCATCATTGCCGCGCAGGAACGCCGATATCCCCGGCAAACTCGCTCTGGCTTCCGCCGGCAACGTCGTCAGGCCGATCAGATAATCATGCGGCATCATCCGCAGATAAGCGCCGACTCCGGCAAAAAGCAACCGGAACACGACCGTGTTCCGGTAAGCGGCATCGATGCAGGCCCGCCCCAGTTCGAGGACGCTGCTGCGATTCTCATTCAATTGGCCGATATCAAACCATTGCTCGGAATAAAATCCGCTGTCGGCTTGCAGGCGGTGCCCCGGCAAAAAACGCAAGGTCGCAACGCAGCAATTCCAGCTCTCGTCAATCACCAGCAAATGATCGCAGAATTCATCATAGGCATCGAATTCAGCTGCATCCGCCTGAAATTCGCCGCTTTTCCCGGCATAATGCATTTCATCGCAGTAAACACGGTGTCGCAGACAAAAGGTCTGCTGTTTATCGGCAGCGGTTTGCGCTAGTTTCAATAAGTACTTTCCTTCGCGAATTTCCATTGCTATCGTTGCCTCCCTTTAACTTGCAAATAGGCTTGGCGTCCTTATGTCTGCTCAACTTAACTATGACACAAGCGGATCAACCCTGTGTTAACAGAAGATGAAAAGAACGTAAAATATAACTTGTTTTTTTCATTCCCTTAACATTCGCCGCCGTCGCAATTCGCCCTGGCCGCAGCGATTGGCCTGGGGGTGGATGAACCCTATGTGGTGAGTATCGCTCGCTACTTCAGTCAGTCTTGCCTGATATAACTTGGGTGATACAATTGTTGCCGCAAATCCAGTTTATCGTCAATCGGCTTTACACCATCTTAATATACGGTTATTGTTTCCCTTGTTAGTATTTTCAATTTGTCGTGCTATGATAATAATAGATTGAGTATTGAATCGGGAGATGATTATTACGTCCACGTCGATATTAAAAGCTATCGTTGTCCATCACGAATTGCCCTTGCTGCGAATCGCCCAAATTGTCGGCAGTGCGCAAAAGCCCAAATGGGAAGAATCGCTTTTGCTAAAGAGCGATCAACTGCGCCTCTTTCTCCCTGACGCCATCTCCCAACAGCGGGTTTTTTTGTTTCATTTTGGCAGCATCGTGTTTTTCGACTTTTCGCCGGAGGAAATCCGGCTGTTCATTGCTTCGCTGCAGGCGCGTAGCATCCCGGTTTCAACAGACTTAGCAAGCCGGTTTCAGGAAGACTACCGGATTGAGCGAAACGCCGCTGCACTAACGGTTACCAATGCCGCAGTCCATTTGACGGAAGCGCCGGGATTGCACGAAGAAATTGTCGCAATGGTTCTGGCCAAATCAATCGCTTTTGAAGCGATCGAACACCAGGTAGAGGCGCTGCTGGATGAAATGGAAGCAACCATTGAGCAGCTTAAGCGAGGTAAACTCTCTTCTTCAGATACTGCTTTGTCACAGCTGTTCGGCCGGATTCTCGGCTACAAACTGAATACTGTCTCCTCACTGATGCTGTTGGACGAACCGGATATCACCTGGGAAAATGAGCAGGCAGCTACATTATTTTCCCGCCTGTATCAGCTATTTGAACTCGCTTCGCGCTATGAGATCATCCGGCACAAATCAGACACGCTGATGAACATTGCCGAAGTCTTCAGCGGACTGGTGCATG
>JBGSKE010000409.1:0-10647 GCA_041741355.1 Negativicutes bacterium
CGGCTGCCTACGCCTGCCGTGCTTTCCACCAAAACCTGTCCGCCATGCATCCGCGCCGCTTTCTGCACCAACACCAGACCCAGGCCGGTGCCGGCGTATTGCCGCCCCAAACTGCTGTCGATCTGCACAAAAGGTTGGAACAGTTTGCCCAGGTCTTCGCCGCGAATGCCGATACCGGTATCCCATACCGTAAACAAAATTTTGTGCAGTTGTTTGTCCGCCCGCATCAACAGGCCGACTTTGCCGCCATCTGGCGTAAACTTCACCGCATTGCTAAGTAAATTGATCAGCATTTGTTTCAGGCGGCGCGGGTCGGCGCGCAAGGCGATTGATTCCGGCTGCACGACAAAACCGACCAAAATACCTTTTTTCGCAGCCATGCTTTTTACAAACTGCAAGCTGGCCTGTCCGATGTCAGAGGCCGAGCATTCCTCCAGTTCCAGTGCGACCTGCTTCGATTCCAGTTTGGACAAATCAAGAATATCGTTGATCAGCGACAGCAAATGGCGGCCGCTTTGCTCAATGCTCGCAATCGCTTCGGCCTGTTCAACCGCCAACTCGCCGTAAGCGCCATCGCGCAAAATTTCCGACAAGCCGATAACCGCCGTTAGCGGCGTACGCAGCTCATGACTCATGCTCGCCAAAAAATCATCTTTCAAACCGGACATCCGTTCCAGTTCCTGATTGGCAATACTCAATTTCCGTTGCTCTTCGCGCAGTGCATCTTCGATTTTTCGCCGCGCCGTGACATCGATCAATATCGCCTGCGTGCCGGCAAATCCGCCTTTTTCGAAGCGCGCCAGGATCACGGTCTCAATAAACAGGGAATGTCCAGCCTTGTCGACAAAAACGTACTCGCTGCGTTGGCTCACATTCGCTTCTTTAGTCGTTTTCAACAGCCAATCCCAACGCACATGTTCACTGGGGTTTGTCACATCATACAACGACAACCGCTCTGCTTCGTCGTGGCTATAGCCCAACAAGTGCAGCCAAGCCTGATTTACATAAATAAAATTCCCCTTGTTGTCAGTTATATGCACTGGGTCGCTCGCTTCATCGAGAAAAGCTTGCAGCATCTGATCACGCTGACGGTTTTGCAAACTCAATTGATGCTGCTCGGAAACATCAAACAACGTCGAGCGGCTATGCAAATAAGCCCCGTCCGCATCACAAACCGCTGTTGCGCCGCCCACCACCAGGCGACAGCTGCCATCGGCGCCGCGCAATTCAAAAGTTACGCCTTTTGTAAAGCCCTTATTTTTCAGTGTCTGCATTGCCTGCTGGACTTCAAAGACATATTCCGGCGCAATAAACTCGATAAACTTACGTTTCCCGATGACCTCCTCGCGTGATAACCCCAACCAGTTTAACTCCGTATTATTGATTCGGACCAACACTCCATCAGAATTAAACGAATGATAGCCACACGGCGCATTGTTATAAAGGTCCTCCAAATCAGCTGTCCGCTCCAATACTTTTGCTTCGAGTTCCTGGTTTAATTTCTCGAGCTGTTGCGCCGCCTGCTTGCGCTTGGTGACATCGATGGCCATGCTGATCACCAGTCGCTTGCCGTCAAAGCGCCCCAGAGGCGCTGAACTAAAGTGCCAAACTCGTTGCTGGCCCAAACGGTTGTTTATAACAAACTCGCCTTCATCGACTCTGGTTTCGATGGAGTATAATGCTTCGATGCTCTGCATCACTTCAGCTTCTCGTTCGCGATGCGCCTGGCCCACCCACTCCCTGATCGTCGGATTTTCAGATAGCTCATAACCGGTAATTTCCGTCCACGCTTCGCTGAACTCGACCACTTTGCCATCCTCGGCGTGCACAATCAACGGAAATGGCGAAAACCGAATCGCCCGGCGCAATTGCTGTTGCGATTCAATCAGTTGGGCTTGCCCGCGCAGGGTTGATTCTTTTTCATTTTCCAGTTCCTGAGCCACTCGCAGCCCATTCATCAATAGCAGCAAAAAAGCCAAGCCGATTAGCATCACGACAAAAGACAACAGATAAACCGCGTTTACGGCAGACAACTGATAGAGCCCGCGTTCGTCAGGAAAAACCAGCCAAATTGCTGAGCGGAGTAAACCAATCAGGCTAAATAAAAAAAACAATAGCGTAAAGAGTCGGCAAGCGATACGCTGTCCCTTGGCTCTGTGGACCCAGCAAGCCCGAACAAGCAACAGTGAATAGATTAATACGCACGCAGTCATCACCAGCGTGCGCAGCAGCGGATCATCCTGTCCTAGCGAATAGTAAATGATTGCCGCCGAAGCGACAATAGCCGGCCAAATATTCCGGCGCCAGCTTTCCAGTGAACCGTTGAACAGGCAAAATCCTTTATAAATCAGGTGCATCGCTGCCGTCCCCAGGACATTTGCCACCACGACGGACCAAAAGTCGGCAATGATCCCACGCAGCCCGAACAGAATCAGCATCGCGACTGAGCAGGCGAATGAAGCCAACCAATGCATATAACCGTAATAAGTTTTTTGATACTTCGCATAGATCACTAGACAGAGGAACAGGGAAACGCCAACCAAAGCCATGCATACCATCAGAGTTTGCAGGTTCAGCATTGCCAGCACAACTATCAGCTCCTTCTATAAGGCCAGCCTAGTCTACAACCATTTTGTCCCCAACCTCGCGCACTGTTTCAACCGAAAGTCCGATGACAGACAACTCGGACTTCACGCAAAAACGCGGTTTGCAAAATCATCAATACAATAGGATGATCACCAACTACGACTACTTTGCCTGCTTACCTGCGTCGTAAAATATCGCATTTTCACAAAATTTTCAAATTAATAGTGTATAATAGATTAAGCCTGCAGAAAAACTTCAAACTACCTGTTTTAACAGGGTTGTCTCAAATTCCTGTTTATTATATTAGTATTGGACATTGCATCCCATTACCCTTCTTTTTCGTGAATCGCTGATAATTCCACTACATATGAGGTGTGTTATGAACAATTCATCAGGTTCTATCTTGATTGTCGACGATACCCGGCTCAATCGGGAAATCATGAAAACGCTGTTGCAAAACGACTATACGATCTTTACCGCATCGGATGGGCAAGCTGGTTTGCTTTTGGCCCAAAGGGAAAAGATCGATTTGATCCTGCTGGACATCAATATGCCGGGGATGGACGGATTTGAAGTCTGCGCTCGACTCAAATCCGATCCAGTTACCGAGAATATCCCGGTAATCTTCGTCACAGCCCGCGACGATGTCGCTGAAGAAACAAAAGGCTTGGCGCTCGGCGCGATCGACTACATCATCAAGCCGATCAGCGCCCCGATCGTCAAAGCCCGCGTCCGCAACCATATGCGGTTGAAACAGTATCAGGACTCGCCGGCCCAATTGGCCGAACTGGAGTTGTTCCGCCAAACTTTTGAACTGGCAGCCGTTGGCATCGCCCATGTATCTCTGGATGGGCGATGGCGCAGAGTCAATCGTAAACTCTGCGAAATTCTGGGCTATAGTTATACCGAGCTTCTCCGATTGACGTTTCAAGACATCACCCACCCGGATGATTTGGGAACCGACTTGCAGTTTGTGCAAAAATTATTGGCCGGCGCCCTGTCCAGTTACGAAATGAACAAACGCTATCTAAGCAAACAAGGCAAATTGATCTGGGCCAACCTCACAGTTTCGCTAGTGCGGAACACGGAAGAAAGACCTCTGTATTTCATTTCGGTTATCGAGGACATCAGCGCGCGCAAACGGCTTGAGTTGGATCTGGCCGAATATAAGAATCAGCTGAAGCGGATGGTTTCCGAGCGAACCGAAAAGCTCTTGCTGGCCGATACAAAAGTCCGCCAACTCTCGGCCGCAGTCGAGCAAAGCCCTGTCTCGGTCGTTATCACCGACACCGACGGCAACATTTCCTATATCAACCCCAAATTTGCCGAATTGACTGGTTATACAGCCGAAGAGCTGCACGGGAAAAACCCCCGCATCTTAAAATCGCCAATCACTCCCGCCGCCACCTATGCAGAAATGTGGCAAACCATTACCACAGGAAAACTTTGGCGCGGCGAGTTCTGCAACTTGAAGAAAAACGGTGAAATCTATTGGGAATCAGCATCAATCCAACCCCTGCTTGATGAAACAGGTAAAGTCACCCATTATGTCGGCGTCAAAGAAGACATTACTCATCACAAAGCCGCCGCCGAAGAGCTGCGCGAATTATCATTGACTGATGAATTGACCAGCCTGTCCAACCGCCGGGGATTCACCGTTTTAGCCGAACAGCAGATCAAGCTGGCGCAGCGGTTGCACCGCGGATTTTGCTTGTTTTTTGCTGATATTGATGGCATGAAATGGATTAATGACACCTTGGGGCATGCGATAGGCGACCAGGCCCTGCAGGACACAGCCAAACTATTGAAGAAGACGTTTCGCGCTTCCGATATCATCGCCCGTGTCGGCGGCGATGAATTTGTTTGCCTAAGCGTAGATGCGGCGCCGGATGAAACAGCCACCATCCTCGCCCGTCTGCAGCAACACATTGCCGAAGCCAATCGGACCCCATCTCGCCCCTATACCTTGTCGCTCAGCATCGGCGCCGCCGTGTTCGATCCTGCCAACCCCAGCGACTTGGATACACTGCTGGCCGAAGCTGACAGACAGATGTATATCGCCAAAAAATCCAAGAACGAAAAACGAGGTGAAGCAGGGTGAATTTCCGACCAAACACAGCCTATCTGAGTCAGTTGTTTGAGGGAGTATCCCTAGTCGACAAAGAGCGCCGGATTCTTTACTGGAATCCGTCTGCCGAAAAAATTACCGGCTATTCGGCGAAAGAAGTCGTCAACAAAAGCTGTTATGACAATATCCTGGTGCATGTCGATGCGAATGGAAAAGGACTCTGCCGGGCCGGCTGTCCTTTGCAGGCCAGCATCGAAGATGGGCAGGTCCATAATGTTTCAGTGTTTTTGCGCCATAAACAGGGACACCGGGTTCCGGTCACTGTTCGTTCCGTACCGCTTAAGGATGATCACGGCATGGTCGATTGCGTCATGGAGGTCTTCACCCGAACCGAGCAGTCAACCAGCGATGAGCAGCTGAAAATACTGGCCCGTAAGGCTTTTCTGGATTCACTGACTGGCCTGCCCAACAAAGACTATCTGGAAAACAAACTAAAAAGCATGCTGGCGTCGAAAGTTCCCGGCGACATCAGTCAGTGGGGAATCCTGTTCGTCGAAATCGACAATCTGCGCGAAATCGCCAAAGATCACGGCCTGGCAACCGCCGACGCAACCGTACAGGTCACTGCCAAGACGATCCTGGCCAACTTGCAAGCCGGCGAGCTAGCTGCCCGCTGGGATGCGGGACTGTTTCTGTTGGTAACCGGCCTGGATAAAAAAGTCGTCTTGCTCAACTGGGCCAACAAAATCAAATCGCTGATTGAACACTCCCGTGTGTCAGCGGTTGAGACGCTGCAGATCGGGATTTGTGTCGGCGGTTTAATTGCCAATGTAGGCGACAACTTTGATGCGACACTGCAAAAGCTGGAATCGGCGCTAAAAAACAGCCGTTCGGCAACAAACGGGCTGAGCATTTTGGAGCAATGAAACGGCGCCGAAAATCGACGAGCTAGCATCAGGAATCGAAAAAAAACGACGCGGCAGCATTGCAAAATGCCACCGCGTTTTTCTTTTTTTGCCTCTTTTTCCACCATGCGCTTATTCCGCTGCTTTGCCTGCGTCAATCAGTCGCAGCATTTGCGAGTATTCCAGATTGTTCGCCAGTTGCGACAATACCGCTGCCGCGTTGGGATTGTTCTCTTTAAGCAAGTGAATCAGCCGATTGACCTCGATAACGTCGAGACGAATCACCGCCGCCCGCAGGTCTTGTCTCAACTCATCCGGCAATTCCGGCAAAGCATCGCTGCGAATCGCCTCTGCAGTTCCCTGTGCGCTGGCGAGCTCCGGCGCCATTTCATAGATATATTCCAGTCCCAGCAGTTCCGCCATCAGCTGATAAAGTTCGGCAGCCTGGTATGGTTTGGCGACAAAACCATCAAACCCAGCCTCACGCAGCGATTCTTGCTCAGATTCGAACGCATGAGCCGATACGGCGATGATTTTCGTCCTGGCGCCCTGCACCGTCGCCTTGATGCGGCGCGTCGCCTCCCTACCGTCCAGCACCGGCATTCGCAGATCCATCCAGATCAAGTCCGGCTGATGCCGCACGAACTGGTCTACCGCTTCCTGTCCATCCGCCGCAGTCAAGACTTGCAGTCCAATCGCGGTCAGTTGCTTGATCAAGAGTGTCCGGCTATCTTCGGTATCCTCGGCGACCAGAATTCGGGGGGTATTGCGACCCGGCTTCAAACCAACGACTCGCTGCGTTGTCGCCGTGATATCCTCGGCTTCATCCGCCGCTATTGCCAGACTAATTTCGAAACTAAACCGGCTGCCGACAGCAACTTGACTGGACACATGAATTTCGCCGCCCATCATCCGCACATATTCCTGGCTGATCGCCAACCCCAGCCCGGTGCCGCTTTGGCTCAGACGACCGCTTTCGGTCTGCGAAAAAAACTGAAACAGTTTCTCCTGCTCTGCTTGGCCAATCCCGCTACCGGTATCTTCCACCGCCACAGCGAACAGAACCCGGCCCGGTTGCGCCGCAGTCGCCGAGAAGTCGACTGAGACGGCCCCCTGCTCGGTGAATTTGATCGCATTGCCGATGAGATTAATCAGAACCACGCGAAGCTTGACAGCATCCCCTATCACATAACGGGGCAAATTATCCCGCCCCGTCACAACAAAGCCGATTTGCTTGGCATCCGCCCGCACTTTCAACATGTTCGTCACGTCGTCCAATTGTCCGGCCAAGTCAAACGAGGTATAGGACAACGTCATTTTTTTCGACTCGATTTTGGCAATATCCAACACATCATTGATTAGCGTGAGCATGTGCAGGCCGCTGCGGTGAATGGTACCGAGAACTTCGCGATTCTTGCGCGACAGTTCAGCATCACCTTGCAACAGCTCCGAATAACCCAGAATCGCGTTCAACGGTGTACGCAGTTCATGACTCATATTGGCTAAAAATGTCCCCTTAACCTCGTTGGCAGCCTGCGCATCCATTTGCGCCTGCCTGGCCAGTTGATTCATTTGCTCCAGTTCGCTGGTCCGCTCTTTGATTTTGCTTTCCAGCGAGTTGATCAGTTGACAAATTTCATCCGCCATATTATTAAAAGCACGCGACAAAATCCCGATTTCATCGTCGCGAAACACAGCGGCCCGCTCGGAAAACTCACCCGCCGTAAACCGCACAGTCGTCTGAATCAGACTCTGAATCGGCTCCAATACGACGTTGGTACTTTTTACATAAAGGAAACTCGCCAGGAAAATCACGATCAGCGTAAGCAGCAAGGAATAATAAATCCCCTGCATCAATGGCGCCATATAGGGTTCTTGCGGCACCGCCGCGATGATCAGCCAGTTCAGCCCCATTTTTTCGTAGGGCTGCGCTTTGACAAACCATTGCTGATCGGCAAAACCTCTCATTTGCCGATCTCTCCACTCCAGATAAGCCCGCACGATTGCCGGTTCAGCGATCTGCTCGACCTTGATTCGCTCAATCCCTTGCGTTCCGGTTTTCCGATAATTCGCCTGCTCATGCGAATTGGCCACCAGGTAACCGCTATCAGCTTCTACGACATACACGACCCCGTCATAGTCCGCAGCAATCATCTGCAAATAACGATTTAGTCGCGACAGGGTCACATGCGTCCCCACTACGCCGAGCAGCGCCCCGCTTGGCGCATATACCGGTTCGGCTGCGGAAAACGCCAAGTCATTCATCACAAAATGAGCGTACACGGGAGAAAAAACCGGACCTCGTCCGACTTTGGCAGCTTGGTACCAATCACGGCTGCGTGGATCGAAGCGGGCGGTTTCCATCACAAAAGCACCGGTCGACAGATCGGGATTCGCCTTGTAATAACGGTTCTTACCGGCTGTTTCCGCGTTGTTCTTATAGATTTCAATCTCGTTTTGCGGATTGCGTCGGGCGCCAAAGAAATAGCCGTTCGCCGCCCCATAAGTAAAGCTGTATACGTCCTGCTGCGCAGTTTTGATCTGGTTGGCAAAAAACAGATCGCGGTTGCGATCATCCGCTAAATCGACAATGTTTCGTTGAATCAACAAAACATTATGGTTGTTGATGTACAGAGGGATATCGACGAACCGGTCGATTTGCCGATATACCCGCTCACCGACGTTTTCCAGAATTTTATTGGTGGTTTGCTCGACAGATCCCAGCCAGTTGACATAGACAAAATAGCCGGAAATGCCAAAAATGGCAATCAGCAGCAGGATAAAGGATACAATAATCTGTCGTTTGATCGAACGGTGCGGCTTATTCACGAAGGGTCCTCCTCTTTTGCAACGCCTTGGCCAGAGCCGTCACAATCGCCAGGCTAGCAACAGTTCCGTTCCTTCGCTGTTATAGGTCATTTTTTCCGCCAAACAGATCATAATCGGGATCCCCCGCCCCATCGAGGCATCTTCGCCGTATGCAAACATCTCTTCCGGTTGGGACCGTAGACGACGTAGCATCGCATTGCCGGCAAAAGCCAACCGTGAAGTCTTCACGCGGACAATCAGCCGATTGCCCGCCCTGTTGAAGCGGACGCTCGCCTTGTGTTGGCGCGACACGCCGTCGCGGCACTCCATCGCGTTCGCCAACGCCTCATGTACGGCAACCTCCTGTCGGGAGTGTTCCAGGCCAGTGATCTCTGCCAAAATCCTGCCGATTTCACCCTTGAGCCGTTGATAATCGCCGTAGCCGTTAAAATGTATCGTGCGCGGCCAACCATCCGGACGCTCCTGCGACTGTGGCAAAGCACGCACTTTGATGCAAATCGCCGTGGCATCATCCCGACGCTGCGCCGATAACGAAAGAGCATCCAGCATTTCCAGCATCTGCGGATAATGTGCCAGCGGCAAATCCGGCTTCGCCTGCAGCAGATCGGACAAGCCATCGGACAGAAAATAGAAACAATCGCCAACTGCTAGCGGCAAGCTGTGCACGTCAAAGGTCTCGCTATCGCGGATGCCCAGGAACAGACCGGGCGACTGGACCGCCCCGCAGACTGTTTGACTGGACAGCCAAAATTCGGGTAACCCGGCGCAGACCCAACGAATCTGCCGAGTTTCCAAATCCAGTTCAAAACCCAGCGCGCCGGCATAAATCCCTTCGGCGAAATAAGCGCCGACGCGGCGGTTGATCCAGCGCATCGCCTCGCCCAGCGGCAGATCCTGTTCATTCACTTCCCGCAACAGCACATGCACCGACGCCGTATGCAGCGCGGTCGCCAAACCGTGACCGGTGGTATCGACCAGAAATCCGCGTAGCAGGCTGCCGTCATTCCGCCAGTCGAGAAAATACAGATCGCCGCCGACAAACCCCAATGGTTTAAACAGCAGCGCAATGTCCAGATGTTCCGAAGCCTCCGGCATAGCCAGCAGCGCCTCTTGAACTCTTTTGGCGGCCTGCTCGTTCTGCCGGGCCTCTTGCTCCCGCCGCACCCGTTCTGTGATGTCCTGCCCCTGCGCGATCACCGCCGTCAGTGTGACCGCATCCGCCGCATAGATGTTGGCGGAATTCCAGAGGGTGATCCGTACTTCACCATTTTTGCGGCGAATCGGAATCTCCACCGACTCCCAGCGCTCGCCGCTGCACAATTGTTCGATCAACGCCGTGATCCGCGTCAGTTGATCCGGCGGAAACAATACCGCCAGCGGACCGCCCACGACTTCCTCCCGCTCATAACCCGACAACTGCTCAAACGCCTTGTTAAAGCGGGTTATCGTAAAATCGGGCTTCCAGACGATGATCGGTGCGCTGGCGTATTGAATCAACTTACGCAAATGATCGTCGGTATTACGCAGTTCCTCTTCGGCCCGTTTGCGCAGGATCGCCATCGACACCTGCGCAGCGATGATCGATAACACACCGACATCTTCCGGCCGAAACGGGTTGTTCACGCCCTGCTGCATCAATGCAATCGTGCCAAACGGTCTTCCCCGCGAATCGAGTAGCGGCGCGCCCAAATAATGGCGCGGTTGCACTTTTTGCACGCTTGCCAGCCCATATTCGCCGCGCTGCTCGAGCCGCTTCTGCTCGGCCGGCGAAATATGCACCGCCCGCCCCTGTTTCATCACGTATTCCGACAGGCCGTTGCCGATTGGCCGACGCGCCGGAATCAAGGAATCGGGGTCGGCATTGTAGGGCACGACAAATTCATCGGCCCCTTCGACCAGCATATTGATATGAAACTGCCCAGCTGGCAATACCCGACCGACAATCCGGTGCACAGCGGCATATAATGCATCCAGCGACGGCGTAGCCATCGCCGCTTCGGCAATCTCCTTCAATACCGCCTGTACGGCGGCAGCTCGGCATTCGGCCTGACGAGCCTGTTTCAATTCATCAAACTGGGCAATCAGTTCCTCGTTTGCCCCTGCTAAATCTGCGGTTCGCTCAGCAACTCGACGTTCCAACCGCTCGTTTAAGTTCGCCAGCGTCAGATTGAGCGCGCCGATTTCTTCCAGTTGCGCAGTCAGTTCTTCGCTTTGCGCCGTTAATTCCTCGGTTTGCTGCGTCACCCGCCTTTCCAGTTT
>JBGSKE010000410.1:0-21852 GCA_041741355.1 Negativicutes bacterium
AGCCGCCGCCGTTAGTTAACTCGCAAGAAAATCTGGACCTTTAAAAAACTGGTTGGCGCAGTCATTACAGCAAGCACTCATTGAAAAGCACGGTAAGGGATTGTAGTTTTTCTGCGTGAGGAATAAAATATAATAAAAAAAGGAGTCAATCTTTTTTTAGACAAGTAATGAAATATAGTTCAAATTACTGTGTCGCGGTGGATCGGCAGGCTTTATAGCATCCAACAGTTCAACCCGTCTTGGTTTATTCCTGTGGTTGGCAATATCCTGGTACCCATTGCCGGGGTGGAGTTTGCCTCGAAAGAGATGGCCTGGTTCTTTTTACGCTTTTTTTCAATATAACGGAACTGTATTGTTGGTGTTGTCGACAGGGGTGACGTTGTTGGTTGCGGTTAAGGCTCTCGGACTAATTCGGGCAGGAAAGTTGTGCGTGCCTGAAGAATAAGAGGAAAATCAAAGCGAAGCCGTATGCAAACTTTTTTAGGGGGAGAGAATATTGGAAAAATCAACGACAGAGACGGAAAAAGTCTGGGAAGGCAAATGCGACCAATGTATGGTGAAGAATCGAATCTGTAGGAGCCCGGAAGGTTCTGCGCCGGCATTTTGTTCGACAAAATTGTATCCCGAAGCAATTGAAAAAGCGGCTGCCGAATACGTTAAGCCCGACATTCATTTGTTTGCACATAATGCCTCGGTGCAGGAAGCCGAATGTTATATCGACCGCACGGCTAAGCCTTCCTATAAATTCCCAGTGAAGCCAAGGGTGCAGGAAATCATCGAGTTTTCCAGGAAAATGGGCTACAAGAAATTGGGCGTGGCGTTTTGCGGCGGGCTGCACAAAGAAGCGGCAGTGTTCTGCAAAATTCTTGAAGACCACGGGTTTGCAGTCGTATCCGTAATGTGTAAAGTAGGCGGTATCGACAAGGCCGCGCTGGATTTGGCGGATCACGAACGGGTGCAGATTGGTCAACATGAGCCGATGTGCAATCCGATCGCCCAGGCGGAAGTGCTGAATTCGGCCGGGACCGATTTCAATATTTTGCTTGGGTTATGTGTAGGCCACGATTCGATGTTTATCAAGTATTCTCAGGCAATGGTCACGGTGTTTTCCGTCAAGGACCGGGCATTGGGACACAACCCGCTGGCGGCGATCTACACTTACGATTCCTATTCCGAGCGGTTCAAACAGGATCGGCTGAAAACGATCGAAGTGGTGGAATAATCAAATCCAATAAGACGGTTGGATTGCCTTAAGCAATAAAACGACGTTGTCGATTGAATCGATAGCGTCGTTTTTAGTTGCTTTTTTGCACCAACAGTAATAGAATTTAAATGAGCATATGCTCGTTTGGGGAGGGCGGTTTGTGGTTCGAAAACGCTGTTGCAGCATGGTTGATTTGGAGCCTTGCAGTCGAATCTTTCATCCGCTTCCTGTCGGCAGTGCGCGGCAGATCAAGCTCGGTATGGAAGAGTTGGAAGCTTTGCGGCTGAAAGATATGGCAGGCAAGGACCAGACTGAATGCGCCGTCTTGATGGGGTTATCCAGACCAACGTTTCAGCGGGTGCTATATGCAGCTCGGGCCAAAGTTGCTCAGGCGTTGGTCGAAGGCAGTGAAATATGTATAAAGGGAGGACATTATCAAATGAAAAACCGAAAATTCTTGTGTCTGGATTGTGGAGAACAATGGGAGGTTGAGTCTTGTACTGCCGGAGGAAAACATGGTTATGAGATTCCATGTCCCAAGTGCGGTAGCATGCAAAAATCAAGAGTGGAATCTGACGGCAGCCAAACGGCTTGCGGCGGTGCTCATCAACACGGGCAGGGGCATTCGCACGGCAATGGCCATTGCTGTTGTGGTGGTCACAAATAGCAGGAAAGGGTGAAAATTACTGATGAAAAATATTGTTGTTATCGGCGGTGTGGCCGCAGGTCTGAAAGCTGCGTCAAAAGCGCGGCGTAATGATTCATCGGCGCAAATTACCGTTGTTGAGCGGGGCGAGCTCATCTCGTATGGCGCTTGCGGCATGCCTTATTTTGTGGCTGCCGAAGTCGATCAGGTCAATGATCTGATGAAAACGCCGGCCGGAGCGCTGAGAACACCGGCATTCTTTAAAAGTGTGAAGAACATTGATGTATTGACACAGGTCGAGGCGCTGAAAATAGATCGGCAGGCCAAAACAGTGTTGGTAAAAAATCTGGTTAGCGGCGAAGAATCTGTTTTACCATACGATAAGTTGGTGATCGGAACAGGCGCTTCTCCGGTTCGTCCGCCGTTTCCGGGAATTGACCTTGCCAATATTTATACGCTGTGGCATCCGCATGATGCGGAAGCGGTGCGCAAAGGCGTGCAAACCGGTAAATTCACCAAGGCCGTTATTATCGGCGCCGGTCTGGTCGGCATGGAGATGGCGGAAGCGCTACGCGAATGGGAACTGGACGTTACGGTGGTAGAAATGCAGGATCAAGTTTTCCCGGCATTCCTGGATCCAGATGTGGCTGGCATGGTTAGCAAGTATGCGGCAGAGAAAAAAATCCAGCTGTTGACTGGCGAAAAAGTAACCGGCTTTGTTGGCGAGCAGGCTGTTTCGGCGGTGGAGACCGACCAACGCAGCATTCCGGCTGATTTGGTAATTATGGCGCTGGGCGCACGGCCCAATGTGGCGTTAGCTCGCGACGCAGGCCTGACGATCGGCACGACCGGAGCAATCGCGGTCAATGACCGGATGCAGACGAACGATCCAGATATCTATGCTGGTGGCGATTGCGTGGAAAACACCAATATTATTTCCGGTCGCAAAGTATTTGCGCCGATGGGATCTACCGCCAATAAACAGGGGCGAATCATTGGCGACAATATCTGTGGCAGCGAAGAAAAGTTCCGCGGCGTACTTAATACTGTCGTCGTGCGGGTTGTGACGATGAATATCGGCAAAACCGGCCTGACTGAGCGGGAAGCAAAAGAACTAGGCTACGAATATTTCACCGTTATGGTATCAGCATATGACAAACCGCATTATATGCCGGGCGCAAAATTGCTGAGTGTAAAGTTGATTGTCGAAATCAAATCGAAAAAATTGCTTGGTCTGCAAGCTGCCGGCGAAGGGGAAGTATCGAAAAGGGTCGATGTGGCGGCCAGTGTTCTGACGCTGGGCGGTACGATCAATGATTTGTTCGACATTGATCTTTCCTACGCACCACCGTACAATTCACCAATCGACATCATTGCTGTTGCAGCCAACGCGGCGATGAACAAATTGGCCGGAACCTTTAAAGGGATTTCTTCACTGCAGGCCAGCGAAAAAATGACTGCAGACAACACGGTGTTTTTGGATGTGCGATCACCGGAAGAGTGCAAGCAGATCCGGCTCGCCGATTGCAAAAATATCCAGTATATTCCGTTGGGACAATTGCGCAGCCGGTTGCAGGAAATTGATAAAACCAAAGAAATCGTGGCGTTTTGCAAAATCAGCCTGCGCGGCTATGAAGCCGAGTGTATTCTCGAAGGCGAGGGGTTTGATAATGTAAAAGTGCTGGAAGGCGGGATCATGTCCTGGCCATTCCGCTGCGAAAAATAAGCTGCATCAATACGTAACCGTATATGAGCTCACCTCCTCGATTTTCGGGGAGGTTTTTTTATGCCCGGGTTTTCAACGTGGTAATAATACATCGATTTTTCCGTTAAACTAATATCTTTGTAGTAAAAAAACTACGCTCATCGTTTCTAAGTTTTGCCCTTAAAGCCTGTAAATCAAGGCTTTTATCCTATGGCACGGTTTATGCAAATACTATTAGTGATATTTGATAATAACGTAGATAGCAATCATATCCGTTTGTGACCCATTGCATATTTTAAAAAGGAGGGGAGAGTATGAGAAGGCTTTGTTGCATTACCTGGTTGGGATTGCTGCTAGGAGCAATAGTTGTTTTGGCCGGTTGCACTACCTCGATGCCAACAACAGCGCCGCCCAAGGCAGTCGCGGAGGAGAACAAAGTAAACAACGATTTGACTTTGGCCATCAGGCAGTCAACCTGGGATGCGTATGAAAAAGTTATGCAAGAAGTCAACGCCAGTCAGTTTCCGCTGGATCCGATTATGGCGCAAAGACGGCTAAAAGGAAGGGAAAACACTTTCCTGATCATCGACCTTCGGGCAACGGATGTTTACACACAGAAACATGTCAAAGGCGCGGTGAATATGAGTATCGTGGCGTTAGCCGAGAACCTGGCAAATTTGCCGAAGGACAAGACGTTGCTGCTATATTGCTATACCGGGCAAAGTTCAGCTTTGGCGATGGTACCGTTAAAAGCGTTTGGTTATGACGCGGTTTTTGTCAACGGCGGGTTTCCGCTGATGGAAAAAGCCGGCTTTGTCATGGACTCGAAAAGTGCTGCGTTTGTTCCAGTCAAAAATGCTCCTGCGCCCGATGATCGCCAGGCGGCGATTTTGACAGGCATACAGTCCAATCTGTTGGCGATTGCCAAACAGCATACGGTGAAAACACTGGTTGTTGCTGATACTGCGGTGAAGGACCTGGCGGCGGATTCGCCTGACAAATATGCATTTGTTGACCTGCGGCCGCCGGATGACTACGTGAAGGGGCATATCAAAGGAGCGATCAACGCGCCGCTTGCTGAATTGAAAGCGCGGTCGGCTTTGTTGCCGAAGGATAAAAGACTGGTGTTGTGCTGCAAGAGTGGTCAAATGGCCGCGATGGCGACAGCCCCGCTGACTGCTGAAGGGTTCAAAATCATTTCCCTTTGCGCCGGCCTTTCGCAGGCGGATAAAGGCCCGCTGCCCTGGGAAAAATCAAAGCAATGACAGGTGGAATTGGATTGGAACAACTTAGTCGCAGAGATTTTTTTTCCCGCAAAGTGTTGGGTCAGGTTTGGCAAAAAGCCGCAGCGATTTTTCCAGTTTCCGAGGAACCGGTTGAAGAAAAGTCGGAAGTAGCGATTGACACACCAGATACGGTTCCTGGCGAGGAGGAACGCACGGTGATGCCGGAGTATTTTTCGTCGCCGCTATACAGCTATGCGTTGTTGTCGGAAATGCCCTGGGACATGTTGATCGAGGAAGCAAAGCGGTTGGAAATCGATTACGAAGGTCGCAGCAAAATCGACGTGGTGCGGGAAATATTCATGGGCAAAGGTGGAGCGGAGGGAAACTGATGGACGCAGATAGGTTGGTTGTAGGCGAAGGAACCGTCAATCATTACTGGACGTTGTGTTTTGCCAACGAAGAACTGCGACAGCGGCTGGGGCTGAAATATATCAGTCAGATGTGGGATCAGACTCCCTATTGGTATTTGTGGTTTACTGATCTTCCCGGCGCCTTCAAGCTATCGCTGCTGGAGTGCGTGGCTGAGCCGCCGTGGGATTGGCGGGCGCTATTTCGGATCAAGTATTATCCCAGGCCGGAGGAAACGATCTTTCAGGGTTTGTCTGTGTTGGAGCAGATTTGTCGTATGAGTGAGCTGTTTCACACAAGGCCGGCCCAGTGGGAAGGAGGGGAAACCGGTTGCGTTTGTCACGGCGGTATTCACCACCATCACGGGGTTCGATTTGCTGATCTGCAGGAAGAAACCGGCATCCCCAGTGCAACTCGAGCGGCGGAAATACCGGAAGATTTTTTTCTGGCCGGCGAAATGGAACTGCGGTATGGAGAAAACCAAGGCACAGAAGTGAGCTGGACTAGCCAGGAGTATTGGCGGATCAAAATGACCGAGAATTATTTCATTAAAGACCAGGACGGCGCCTCGCTAAAAGTTCTGCGCAAGGGAGATGTCGACCGGGATTTTCCCGGCTGGCTGTTGACCGATTTCGTTGCCAATCGTTTTTCGCTCGGCTGGCAGTCCTACAAACAATATCCACAACTGTGCGAGTCGACTGCAGAACAGGATGGAATAGAGTTTCTCTGCGACGGGCATACGTTGAGTCCCAGCTTGTGTCCAGCAATCCGGCGCAGGCAGGTATGCCGGCGGATGAATCACTAAAGCAAAGGAGGTGAAGCAGAATGACGGAAAAAACGGCTTCCGGCGGAATGGGTTATGTTCCGGGCCTGATTTTAGGGTTAGTTGTCGGTAGTGGGTTGTTTTGGTTGACAATCAAAATGTTGATTGCCCAGCGCCCCTAACCAAACAAGGAGGAGTGATTGGAAAATGGCAGAAGACTTTTCACGGCGTTCTTTTATCAAGGGCGCAAGTCTCGGCGTGGCTGCCGGTTATTTTGCAGCAGCCGGCTTGTCCTCGACAGCCTTATACAAGCAAGTCATGCCGGCAGAAAAACTGAACCAGACGGACATCGGCGAAATCAAGGCGCTACGGATGAAAGTTATTTCTGAAACCAGTTGGTATGACAACAATGTATTGCTAAACGACCTAAAGGGGGCCGGTGGACTGTTAGTTAATCAGTACACCATCCCGTGGACAACAAATGGAGTGAAGGCGGGCTACAACGGCAGCAACTCCGGGGGATTCGCTACCTATATCGAAGCGGATCTGATGGACGGCAGTACCAAACGGATTTTGCTGGATACCGGCTGGAATCCGGCCTGGATGGAAAAGCGTTTCATCGAGGAAGGTATAGCTGAAAAACTGGCCAAAAAACAAATCGACTACTGGATCATCAGCCATGAGCACTTTGACCACTATTGGGGTTTGGAAGCAACGCTCAAATATAATCCCAAGCAGGAAGTGTATGTGCCGAAGGGGTTTTACACAGAAGGTTTCGATTTACTCAAAGGCAAAGCATTTCCCAAAGCGCAGGTGAAAAATGACTACCCTCATACAGGCAAGGTCAATGTCATGGATTCCAGTAAAGTCAATCCTTTATTCCCCGGTGCGGCGCTGATGACCTTTGATATGCCGATCATCTGCAGGGTGTTCGGTGAACAGGCTTTCGTATTTAATGTCAAGGACAAAGGGCTTGTGTTAGTGACCGGTTGCTGCCACATGGGCATTATTACTTATATGGAAACCGTCCGCAAAAAAATCAAGGGCGGCGAAAAGATTTATGCCGTACAAGGCGGGCTGCATATCTCTCCGTTCGAGGACTGGGACCCGCAATATGATGACCTGATTCTGGCTCTGAACAAATATGGCATCCAAAAAATCGGCGCCAATCATTGTACCGGATTCATTGCCGTGGAAAAAATGATTGCAGCGAAATTGCCTGTCGTAACCGGCACAAAACGCAATATGACTAAACGCGACATCTATCTCGGCAACGGCGATACGTTGGCGGTCTAAGGAAGGAGGAGACGAATTTGACAACCAAGACTTATGATGAACCCGTGGCGACCTCGTCGGAAACCGAACATCATTATGAAGAACTGGATAAAATCTGGCTGGAAGAGCGCAGCCTAAGCAATTCTTTTGCCCAACCATTACGTGGCTTATTGGGCTTTTTTCTCTCGTTTGGCTTTTTCATGGCCCTCTGGTATGTGACGATGGATCCACGCGGCATTTTACAATGGTATACACCGATGTACGGGTACATGTACATCCGTTGGCTCTTAATTGTAGCGATCTGGCAGGCGTACATCTTTAATTTTTGGCCGTTTAAGCAAAAGTGGATAGAGGAAACCCATCCGTTGGTCAAGGGGCCGATTATGATCGGCATCAATTGGGCGATTACCGGCGCTATCATCTGGATCGGCTTTTTCTGGCTGATCGGTAAGTTTTCTATTCCTTATTTCAGCTGGCCTGAACTGCATAAAGTGGGAATGACCGACTTCTTCGCCCGTGAATATGCAGGCTTAGCCGTGTTAATGGTGGCCGCCATCGCATCTTGGCTGGCGCCGATCTGGCCGATGGCCTTTGAAAACTATCCCTGGCACAATTTGACGCAACCGGCTAAGGGGATTACAGTACTATGTATTACCAGCCTGTTGACGATTTTTGTCTATTTCGTTTTTATGCACCCGCATTATATGGTTCTGTTCTATCCTTGGCAAAAATTTGTCGCGGCGATGCCCTGGTGGTATGAATCAGCCAAAACATTGTCAGGCAACTACAATGTTGGCTGGATCATGTGCGGCACCATTGCCGTGTGGCTGATCGAAACCATCTGGGAAAGATACCCGTTCCGTCTGATCAAAAGCCAACCCTGGCGTGGCTTGGCTGGCTTTGTCTGGGTTCTGTTTGTGGCGCTGATTATGTTCAACACCTTCAATCTAATGCAAGACCTTGCCTGGGGGCCGGCTTACGAAGGCGGTAAACGCCTGTACGCCCCGGATTGGCGCTATTTGCACTCCGGCGAGTTGGCAGTTATGATGTTGTTGCCGGCATTGGTGCTGTATTTCTATTTTGACAACTGGCCGAAAAAATTCTCGACCGAAGTCAATCTGGCAATCCGCACGATTATCGTGGTCGTGGGAACCTTTGTGTTCAATTACATCTATTATCAGATCAGTCCACCGCTGCTCGGCACGCAGCCTGGCTATTCCCATCCACAGCAATTTCCGATGGCGCCGGTTATCCTTTGGATCGTCATCATGCTGTACCATAACTGGTTCATGGATGGTTGGCCGGGAAAACGAATCAAAAAAGACTGAAACTTGGCTGTCTTAAGGTAAAATTTAATCAATCCGGTTGGATTAGCAGGAAAAGGGGGGCGTCGGCAGGATGCCTCCCTTTTTTGCCGAATTCAACAACTAAGTGGACTAAAGAGGTGATCAATATATATGCTGCGTCTGATTTTCGATAATGAAAACAAGCTGGATTGGGCGAATAGGGCAGCGCAAGAGGTGCTGGGGTTGCCGGAGCGGGGGGATTCCGATCACCTTGCTAGGGTGTTTGGCGTCGATTCGCTCTATCGTTGCATTGAGCGAGAGGCTTTCAATTACCGTTGGTCGGGTGAGTTGACGGTATCTTTGCCGGATGGCAGCCAAAAGCGTTTTTTTGGCCGGGCCAGCTGGGTCACGAACGAACGCTGGGTGTTTAATCAAGTCTTTTTAGAGGGCGAAATGGCTGATGCGACCGCCGAATTGACAGAAGACGTAGAGGGAGAAGTGTTCGCCCTGCAACCGGATCAACTGCAAAAAGTCTATGAAATATCGGCCAGTATCAATTCCAATCTCGATTTTCAGTCTATCTGCGCCGATGTCACGATGAAGGCGGCGGAACTGGTCGGCGCTGACCGCAGTTTGCTCTATAATGTTACCGACAAGGAGATCGGCGTGTTTTCCACCTGGAATATGACGGAGGAACAGCGACGATTATTTTCGATGGTTGATTTTCAGCATGGCATCATCAAAAATTGTTTGCAGCATCGATCGCCGGTGCTCGTCCCGGCGTATAGCATACATCCAGACTGGATTCCACCAATTTATCGGGCGCTGGATTTCGAATCTTTCATTTTATACCCGCTATATGCAGACCAGCGTTTGGTCGGTGTGCTGGCTCTGTTTCAAACGAAACCGTTGCAATTTGGCGACCGGCACCTGATGCTGCTGCAGATGATTTCCAATCAGATGGCAATTGCGGTTTTGAATGCCCAGACTTACAGTGACATGCGCCATATCACGATGAACTTGGAGCGAGAACTGGGCTTTAAATCCAGTCAGCTGCGTATTTCCGAATTGGCGTTGATTCGTAAATCGAATGAACTGGCAGCCGTATTTGACGCAATAACCGATGCCCTGTTTGTGGTTGACGGCAATTTTACGATTCTGGAAGTGAATCAGGCCGGATTGGCATTTGCCAGCGTGGAGCACCTGTCCCAGTTGATTGGTCGGCCTTACTGCGATGTGGTCGGGCGTCGCTACGACTGCGGCGTTTGCTACCTGCGGCAAACGTTGGACACCAGTTTTCCCCAGACGGTAGAAATCGAAATAGAAGACCGAGTATTTACTGTGACGACCTATCCCGTTCTTGATGAAGAAGGCAGGGCGAATCAAGTGGTTTGCGCGCTGCGCGATGTGACGATCGTGCGGAAAAAAGGCGCTGAATTGATTCAGTCTCAGAAGATGCAGGCCGTAGGAACTCTGGCAGCCGGCGTGGCCCATGAAATCCGCAATCCGCTTGGGGCAATCTCCAACTATGTATACATTTTGGAACAACAATTGCTGTCGCAGTCGATCACGGTGGAAACCGAAGAAAAAACCGAAATCAGGGCGGCGATTGGCGGTATCCGGCGCCTGGTGGAGCGGAGCGAAACCGTGATCCGCAACCTGCTCGATTTTTCCCGCGACAAGGCGCCCAATATCTCCAGCTTCTTGCTGCGGGATGTGATCGAACAGATTTTGCTGCTGGTGGGGAAAACCGCCCAGAAAAAGAAAGTGCAAATTCACGTACAGGGGCCAGAGCTGGCGCCGGTTGTATCAGATAGTGGCGCGATGCAGCATATCCTGTTCAACCTGGTGTTAAATGCGATCGATGCGATAGAAGACGGCGGCAACGTCGAAATAAAATACGCCTTGAGCGAAACGGGCTTTGTGATTATTGTCGAAGATGATGGAAACGGCATTTGCCGGGAACACATGGATAAAATTTTCAATCCGTTTTTCACCACAAAAGCGCCGGATCGCGGAACCGGTCTGGGCTTGTATCTGGTCTACAATGAAGTGAAGCGACTGGGCGGCACGATTGCTGTGGAATCGGCAGCTGGCGGGCCGACCCGGTTTACAGTCCGATTTGAAAATGGCGGAAAGGATGAACGCTATGACGACAAACGGTAGAATTTTGCTCGTTGAGGATGATGAGGACTTTGGCCGTAGCCTGGCGCTGATTTTGAAACACAAAGGCTTTACGCCGCAATGGGTTGCATCGGGTGAACAGGCGCTCGACGTGTTGACGGGCAAACATTTCGATGTGGTCATTACCGACATGTTGATGCCAGGCATGAACGGCCTGGAGTTTTTGCGTAAATTTCGCGAAATACATGGCGCTGACACACCGGTCGTGATGATTACCGGTTACGGTAGTGTGAACGAAGCCGTGGAAGCGATGAAAGCAGGCGCGTTCGGCTATTTTTTGAAACCGGTGAACCAGGATGAAATTTGCCTGACACTGGAAAAAGCGATGGAAATGGGCCGGCTGAAAAACGAAAATTTGTTGTTGCGCGAGGAAATCAAAGATTGTAAAGGTGATCTATTCGTCGGGTCAAGCCCGCGCATTCGCCATTTGTTTGAGGAAGCGGCGTCGTTGGCACTGAGCGATGTCAATATCCTGATTACCGGGGAGAGCGGCTCCGGCAAAGAAGTTTTGGCCCGTTTCATGCATGACCATAGTGGACGAGCAGCCCGCCCTTTTTTGGCGATCAACTGCCAGGCATATGCGCTGTCTTTAATCGAGAGCGAGCTGTTTGGCTATCGGGGCGGTTCTTTTACTGGCGCCAAAGCCAAGGGAAAGGCTGGTAAAATTGAGAGCGCAGCCAGCGGGACTTTGTTTCTCGATGAAATCGGCGACTTGGACCCTTCAATTCAAGTCAAGTTGCTACGGGTGCTGGAAACTCGGACAATTGAACCGATTGGCGGTTCGGCGGCCGTACCGGTCAATTTTCGTCTGATTTGCGCGACAAACCAGGATTTGACCGAGCGGATCAAGAGCAAATTGTTTCGCGACGACCTCTATTACCGGATCAATACGGTTCGGCTGCAGGTTCCGCCCCTGCGCGAGCGGGCAGAAGATATACCGGCCCTGGCGATGCACTTTCTGGCGCGGTTTAGCGCCGAACAAAAGAAAGGGATGCTGCGCTTGAGCAAAGCAGCGGAAAATCGACTGTTGAATCATGACTGGCCGGGAAATATCCGTGAACTGAAAAATGCGATGGAGGCTGCGGTGGCATTAGCTAAAAGCGATCGGATCGATGTCGGTGAATTGCGGATCGATGGAGCGGTAAATCAGGATAACCTGTCCGGTCGGAATTTTGCGCAGGCCAGAGCGGGGTTTGAGCGCAGTTTTTTCCAGTCCCACTACGAGGCCTGCGGCGGACATATTACCGAAATGGCGCGCCGGACTGGCGTCGACCGCAAGCAGCTTTATAAAAAACTGTACGAGTATGGGTTGCTGGAAAAATAATCATTCTTCTTTCAGCTTTTTTTCAGGAAGATTAGCTAAACTGAAAACAAGCAAACAAAGAAAGGGTGATCTTCATGTCAAAGAAAACAGACATCATCGTGGTTGGCGTACTGAGTGCAGCTTTGTTTACCGGATTCACCGCCTACAGTTATTCCGCCGACAAAGCGAAAGCCAAGGCGCAGGCGAAAACCCCAGTTGCCGTTGCCGCAGTTGCTGCCAATACGTCGATGCAACCGCTAAACTCGGCCACTACGGTCAATGCCAAAGCCAGCGCAGTCCAAGCACCGGCGGATACACAACCCGATATCGCCCAACCGACGCCTGACGCGACAGTGACCAAAAAGAAAACTACCAAGACCAAGGCATCCTGATCATGGAAACGTCACTCGCATTCCGGGCAATGAATACCGACTTTCTAGTTGCCGGTGTGCCGGCGAAAGCGGCTGAAGAGGTTAAAGCGCTAGTGGATTTGGCCGAAACCAGATTCAGTCGCTTCTCGCCGACGAGTGAAATCAGTCGGTTGAATCAAACCAACCAGACTTGGACCGCTGCCACTGCTCTCACTTACGATCTGCTGGTTGATGCGGCGGAGGCATATCACGCCACAGGCGGTCTGTTCAATCCATTTTTGGCAGAAAAAATGCGAACCATCGGTTACGACCAAAGTTTTGAAAATCTAACGCCAGCAAAAGTCGCACAGGGAATCAACGCTCAACAAACAAAAGTTAAAAGGTCTGACCCAGGCGCAGCACAAAAAGAATCCATAGTTGATGCGCCGCTCCCAGAACTGTTAGAGTTTGATTTTGCAGCACAGAGGATAAAACTGGCCATCGGTGCGGAAATTGATGTCGGCGGGATTGCTAAAGGCTGGATTGCCCAGCGCGCCGCCAACCAGTTGGTGGCCAGCGGCGTCAAGCAGGGATTGATTGATGCCGGCGGCGATGTGATACTGTGGGGCAGTGAACCGGCGCAGGGAAGTTGGGGCGTGGGAGTCGGTCATCCCCTGGTAGGGGAGCATGACATTGCCGATCTCTGGCTGGAGGGGTTAACCGCCATCGCGACCAGTAGCATCGTTAAACGTCGCTGGCAGCGTTCGGGAGAGCTTCCGGCTCACCATATCCTTGATCCTCGCACAGGCAGTCCGGCTTGCGCCGATTTGCTGCAGGCAACAGTAATTGGCCGTGATTTGGTAGCGGCGGAACAATACACAAAATGCCTGATCATTCTTGGCTCGGCAGCAGGCAGCCGATGGATCGCCGCCCAGCGTCCGGACCTTGCCTATATCATGGTTCGCAGCGATGGCGCAATTTTACATAGCGATAATCTCAATACATATACGAAAGATTGGCGGGTGGACGCTCATGTCGAACTGGCTTACGATAATCACTGATATATTCTCAACCTGGCACATTGCCAGAGGTACGGGTTTGGCCGCGTATGTCCTGCTGTTTTTAATCACTGGCGGCGGTCTGGCGCTGAGCCTGCAACTAATTCCGCTCAAAATGCGGGCAGCCTTTTTGGGGCTGCATCGCAACACAGCTGTTGCCGTAGCGCTTATGCTGCTGTTGCACGGCAGCATCCTGATTTTTGACCGGCATGTGGCGTTTTCCCTGGCCGACGTATGGCTGCCGTTTTGGGCTTCGCAGAAAACACTGGAGATGGCCACCGGTATTATCGCTTTTTATACGCTCGCTGCGCTTGTTTTCACTTCCCTGCGTTCGGTCATGAAAGCGATCGGCTTTGAAAACTGGCGTTTTACCCACTATCTGGCGTTTCCCTGCTACTTGCTGGCGTTGTATCATGGTATCATGCTTGGCACCGACAGTGGCGCGCCGGCGATCCGCATTCTCTATCAGTCTACGGCCAGTATCATCCTCGCCATGACGTTGTTGCGAATATGGAAATCAGTGGGAAAGAAGGTTGCTGCCAGTGAAAATCCTGCTCGCTGAAGATGATGTAAAACTGGGCCGCCTGATCAAACACATGCTGGAAACTGAACAACACCATGTGGAATGGGTTGTTCGCGGCGATGAAGCGGTCGAGCGGGCCACGGACGCAGTCTTTGACATCATACTGATGGACTGGATGATGCCGGGTTTGTCGGGACTGGACGCTTGTCGGCAATTGCGCGAACAGGGCTATCAGAAACCGGTGCTGATGTTGACCGCCAAAGACGCGGTGGACGATAAAGTGCGAGGATTGGATGGCGGCGCAGACGATTATCTGATCAAACCGTTTGAATTCAGCGAGCTGTTTGCCAGATTGCGGGCGCTGGGGCGTCGCGGCGAAGCGCCCCTGCAGGAAGAGATCGTAACCGTGGGAATATGGCAGCTTAACCGCACACGTCGCACGGTGGTCCGGCGCAATAGCGAGATTCAACTCAGCGCCCGCGAGTATCAGCTGCTGGACGTGCTGATTCAAAACCGGGGCCTGGTGGTGCCGCGTGAAGTATTGCTTGACCGGGTGTGGGGTCTTGGCAGTGAAGTCTCGGACAATAATCTGGATGCGTATATTCGGCTGTTGCGTAAAAAAATCGATGATCCGGAAACTGAAACCTTGATTCAGACGGTTCGGGGCATCGGCTACAGAGTGGGGGCGTAAAATGTTTGGCCGTATCCGTCAGCGCCTGACCCTGCTGTACACTATATTGACAGCACTTGCGTTAGCTAGCTTTGCGCTGGTTTTTTACTTTGGGCTGACTTCGCTGTTAATGCGCGAACAAGAACGTGAAGTGACGACCTATGCCGCAGCGGTTTCGCGCGGCGCTGGTGAAATCATTCGCAAGAGTGAACGAAAGCGTACTGACAGCGAAGCCGAGAAGAAATTAAAACCACTTGGCAGCGAAGCTGCTTATAGCTATATTCTTCTGTCGCGTGACGGCAGTGTTGTGCTGGAAAAAAACACGTTCCCTGCCGCCAGGCCCGATTGCCTGAAACTTGCTGAGTCCGCACAGCTGGAATCGCGGGGAATTCTCAGTGTGACTTTGCCTGAGGGCAATTCACGTCTATTATGGACCAAATCGCCGGTTTATGATGAAGGGCGACATATGGGGAGCTTGTTTGTCGCCAAAGAGTTGGACAGCCATGACCATTTTGTCAAACGGCTGGCGCAAACGTTGGCAGCTGCAGCATTTCTTTTGCTACTGATGGCCGGCGGGATCGGTTATTTCGCTGCTGGGCGCGCCTTGGTGCCGATCCGGCGTTCTTTTGACACGCAGCGCCGGTTTGTCGCGGACGCGTCGCATGAACTGCGCACGCCGCTGAGTGTGATTCAGGCGTCACTGGATGTGGTGGAAAAAGAAGAACAGGATAGGTTGTCACCGTTTTCCCAACAGGTCATCGCCGACCTCAAGCAGGAAGTCCGCCGGATGGGGCGATTAACCGGCGATTTGTTGACTTTGGCGCGTTCCGATGCCGAAGGGATGGAGTTGCGACGGGAATCGTTCGACTTGCAGGAGCTGTTGCAACGGGCGCAGCGAACCATGCAGCCCCAGGCTGAAGCTCAGCAGGTTAATCTCGCACTGACGCCGGGAGAAAGTTTGCCGGTGTTGGCTGATCCGGATCGAATTTTTCAGCTGCTGTTGGTTTTATTGGATAACGCCGTGAAATACACGCCGGCAGGCGGCAAAGTCAGTTTCGCTGCAACCCGGCTCAATGGAGAAAATGGCAAACTGCTGATTACGGTTGCCGATACTGGACCGGGAGTGCCGCTGGCGGATCAGGCGAAGATTTTTGAACGGTTTTACCGCCTGGATTCTTCGCGATCACGTGAAGCGGGTGGCGCCGGGCTTGGCCTGGCCATCGCCAGGGCGATTGCACAGGTCCATGGCGGTAGCATTTCCGTTGTAGCCGCGCCAACTGGCGGCAGTATTTTCAGGGTGTTGTTGCCATAAAAATATGCCGGTTTTGTTACACTTTGTTTACAAAGCTGACACACATTTTTGCTGAAAACCAGTTAGAATAGCAACCAGAAGTAATTCTCCATAAAAATATGAGGGGGACTGGGCGTGAAAAAACTGCGGCTGCTCGTTCAGGTGGGGTTCGTCCTATTTTCGGCATATCTGGGATTGCGGCACCAGATTGTAGGCGGTGGGCCGGGCGGCGCCGGACCGATTGACGCGTTTTGCCCCTATGGCGCATTTGAAGCGCTGCCGGTGTTGTTGATCGAAGGGACGTTTATCAGCAAAACGGCGGTATCCAATCTGTGGATTCTGGCAGCGCTGGTGGCAGGCCTGCTGGTCGTGGGCCCGGTTTTTTGCGGCTGGATTTGTCCGCTCGGCAGTCTGGGCGAGTGGTTGTATGGCTTGCGCAAACGTATTTCTGCGATGACGCTGGAACCGGGCAAAGCATTGGCTCGCCAATTGACCTGGGGCCGAGTGGTTATGTTTGTCCTGATCCTGTTCATGTCCTGGCAGACCAAATCAATTTGGTTTGAAAATATCGACCCCTATAAAGCTATCTTTCATATGAATGTGGAGAGTACCGCCGCGCTCAGTCTTATCCTTGGTTTTGTTGTGATTTCCTTGCTGGTCGAACGCGCTTGGTGTCGCTGGCTCTGCCCACTAGGAATCTTCAATGGTTTGGTTGGCAAATTATCATTGTTTAAAATTCGACGCAACGAAGTGAGTTGCATCCATTGTAACGCCTGTAGCCGCGTCTGTCCGGTCGGTATCCCGGTCGCCGAAGTTCAGGCGGTCAGTGATGACCGTTGTGTTGGCTGCAATCGTTGCGTGGAAGTTTGTCCGATAAAAAACACGCTGCAAATTAAGACTTCAGCTGCTTGGGGAAGTCGCTTCTTGAAGCCCGCTTCCGCCGGAATCATTGCCGTTGGTTTATTCATCGTCGTCGTGGGCGGCGCGCAAATCAGTGGTCAGTGGCAATCCAATGATTTAAAAGGGAAAACGATTGCAGAAATTGCAAACACCTCGGATCTCAAAGGCTGGATGAAGTGGAGCGAAGTCGTGGACCGGTTTAAAGTCGATGAAGCAGCGCTGGCGAAGGAGATGAAACTGCCGCCAGGCTATAAACAAGATGCGACGCTCAAGGAATTGGGCCACAAGAATGGTTTTGAAACCAAAGATGTCGGTAAAGCGATTGAAAAATTAAAACAAAAATAAACGCAATATAAATAAGCAAAAGAGAACACAGGCGGTGAGAAAACCTGTGTTCTCTTTTTTTTGGATTGCCTTGCCAGAAAAAGTTTAGTTGTATGCAACCGATAGCTTTTGGCTGAATTGATTGAATTTTTCCCGGAAACAGTATATGATATAAACACCCCCCCCTCCCCGGGGTGGAATAATAGACTACTGGAGTCGATGCTTGTGAGCTATAAAGTGAAGCAACTCGGACCGATAATATTTGTGCTGATTATTATGCTGTTGCTTGCCGGTTGTGGTAAATCGGTCGGCGTAGCGGAACCGAAACGGCCACCGGTTTCCGGAGTGGAGATCGGCGTTGTGCAACTCCAGGAAGTAGAAGCCGTTCACGAAACGGTGGGCAATGTAAAAGCCGCCCATGTCAGTGTACTCGCCAGCAAGCTGATGGGCACGGTATTGGCGGTGCATGTGCGCCAGGGTGAGCGGGTGAGTGCCGGGCAGTTGCTGCTGGAAATCGAGGCCCGCGATCTGGCGGCGCAGGCTAATGCAGCTGCGGCGCAGCGGCAACTGGCGCAGGCGACTTTTGAACGTTATCGACGTTTGTCTGAATCAGGGGCGATCTCCCGTCAGGACTATGATGTGGCGATGACACAGAAAAATGTCGCTGAGGCAGAATATCAAAGAGTCATGGCTACCATGGCATTCGCGAAGGTAACGGCACCGATGGATGGCGTCGTGTCGGACCGACGCGTTGATCCTGGAACTATGGTGGCACCTGGACAACCGCTGCTAACGGTAGACGATCCTTCCGGTTATGTAGTGGAAACCAATGTCGAGGAGCGTTGGGCGAGCAAGCTGTCTGTTGGCGTTCCGGTAACAGTTAGGATACCGGCACTGAATCAAAGTTTTGCTGGCTCTGTCTTGGAAATCTCACCTTCAATCGACTCGATTTCCCGGACTTTTTATGTCAAAGTGTCGCTGACGGGAGACCATTTGCGCAGTGGACTGTATGCGCGTATAGACTTTCCTGGCGCTCGGGAAAAGATCCTGCTCGTTCCTGCAGCAGCGATCATTCGCAAAGGGCAGCTGGACGGGGTCTATGCCGTGAGCTCTGAAGGCGTGGTGACGTTTCGACCAATCAAGATCGGACGTAGTTTCGCTGCGGATACCGAGGTTCTATCTGGTTTGAATGCTGGCGATAAGCTCATTATTTCGGGGCTGGATAAAGCCGTTGATGGCGGAAAACTGGCCGAAAGCCAAAAACCATGAGCGGCCTTGGTCCGTCCGGTCGTATTGCCGGCGCATTTCTTCATTCGAAGCTGACGCCGCTATTTGTTGCTTTTGCATTACTGCTTGGCGTATTTGCCACGATGGTCACACCGCGAGAAGAAGAACCACAGATTATTGTGCCGATGATTGATGTAATGGTTTCCTATCCCGGGGCTTCGGCCGCAGAAGTCGAGGAGCGGGTCAGCAGGCCGATGGAAGCGCTGCTATGGGAGATCGAAGGCGTAGAGTATGTTTACTCGATCGCTCAGCCCGGCATGAATATGACCATCGTGCGATTTTTAGTAGGTCAGAATGTTGAAGATAGCCTGGTTCGGCTACAAACAAAATTATCTTCGAATTATGACCGGATTCCGCCTGGCGTATCCCAACCAATGGTTAAGTCGCGTTCGATTGACGATGTGCCGGTTTTGGCGCTGACCCTCTGGAGCCGCCGCGACCGTTGGACCGGCTATGAGCTGCGGCGGGTGGCGCAGAATATGACTGAGGAACTGAAACGTCTGCGCGATGCTTCAGAAATCAATATCATCGGCGGACAACGCCGTCAAATGACGGTCGTGCTTGATTCGCTGCGCATGTCGGCCTACGGGACTTCGGTGTTCCAGACGGTCAACGCTTTGTCTCAGGCCAATGTTCTGTTGCCGGCCGGCGCCTTTTCTCAGGGAAATCGTGAATACCGGGTGGAAGTGGGCGGTTTTTTGCGGACGGCAGCAGATGTCGGCAGTGTGGTGGTCGGTGTTTCCGGCGGCCGACCGGTCTATCTGCGCGATATCGCTAAGATAACGGATGGGCCGGAAGAGGCGGCCAATCATGTGTTTTTTGGCGCCGGTCCAGCTGCGGAATTAAAGGGGATTAAGGCCTCTTCCACTAGCCTTCAGGATGCGGTTACGCTCAGTTTTGCCAAGAAAAAAGGGACGAATGCCACCCGCTATGCGGAAGAAATTCTGCACAAGGTCGAATCCATGCGCGGCGGATTATTGCCCTCGGAAATTGAAGTCGCCATTACCCGCAATTATGGTGAGACAGCCAAAGAAAAGTCCGATGAATTGTTGTTCCACATGTTGTTGGCGACGATTTCCGTAGTTATCCTCATCGCCTGGGCATTGGGCTGGCGCGAGTCGGTGGTGGTAGCGGTGGCGGTCCCGGTTACCCTGGCATTGACGCTGCTGGTCAATTACCTGTATGGCTATACTTTGAATCGAGTGACATTGTTTGCTTTGATCTTTTCCATCGGCATTCTTGTCGATGATGCCATTGTTGTGGTGGAGAATATACACCGACGCTTTTCTATTCATGGGGTTTCGCCGGAAAATGCGGTTCAGGCCGTCGATGAGGTGGGAAATCCGACGATTCTGGCCACTTTTGCCGTGATTGCGGCATTGTTGCCAATGGCATTTGTTTCCGGACTGATGGGCCCCTATATGCGCCCCATTCCCATCGGTGCTTCGGCTGCCATGCTATTTTCGCTGCTGGTTGCTTTTGTCGTCAGCCCCTGGCTTGGCTACAAGGTTTTGCGGCACGTTCACCATGATCCGCAGGCAACAGAGAAGGAAGAAAAATGGGTAGAAAAATATGAGCGACTGATCGGACCGCTGCTAATGAACCGGCGAAGGCGATTGACTGCGCTTGCGGCAGTAGGCGCTTTACTATTAGTAACCCTGCTGCTGGTTCCCTTTAAAGCGGTCATGGTCAAAATGCTTCCCTTTGATAATAAAAGTGAACTGGAAATCATCATCGACATGCCGAAAGGGACCCCGCTCGAGCGAACGACGGCAGCGGCCCGTGACATGGCGGAAAACTTGCGTACGGTTCCCGAGGTTACAGATTTTCAAGTGTATGTCGGCAGTGCGGCCCCCTACAACTTTAACGGTCTGGTGCGGCATTACTTTACCCGCGAGGGCGGACATCAGGCCGGAATTCAGGTAAACCTGTCGGCAAAGGGCGACCGCAAAGCCCAGAGTCATGATATTGCCAAACGGATACGGCCGGCGATCAAGGCGATTGCCGATCAGCACGGCGGACGGGTCAAAGTGGCCGAGATCCCGCCGGGTCCGCCGGTACTCAGCACGCTTGTCGCTGAAGTCTATGGACCGGACGAAGCACGTCGGCGGGAGATAGCGGCGATGATCCTGAAAGAGTTTGAAACGACCAGCGGGGTCGTCGATGTGGATTGGTTCGTCGAGGCGGATCAGGAGAAAATCACTTTCCGGATTGATCGCGCCCGGGCCATACTCAGCGGGGTATCCGCCGATTCCCTAGCAAAGACGCTGGCGGCCTCGCTTGGTGGAACGACGGCTGGACTAGCGCATCTGGACAGCGAGAAAGAACCGGTAGAAATTCGTCTGCAACTGCCGGTTGCCGACCGGTCGGCGATAGAAGCTTTGATGAGCACGCCGGTCGCCAGTGTCAATGGTCGCTTGATCCCGATGGGAGAATTGGTTTCGGTGCAGCGCAGCGTGGATGATAAGACCCGCTACCGCAAGAATCTGCAACCGGTGACGTATGTCATCGGTGATGTTGCCGGGCGTGAAGAAAGCCCCATTTACGCCATTTCGCAAATGAAGGAACGAATCAGTAAAATAAAACTGCCGGAAGGCTATGCGCTGGAGCAGTTTATGACCGTGCAGCCGGAACGCGGTGACCGTTATGCGATGAAGTGGGATGGGGAAATCCAGATTACGGCGGAGGTTTTCCATGACCTGGGCATTGCTTTTGCAGCAGTCCTGCTGCTGATATACGTCTTGGTAGTGGCCTGGTTCCGCAGTTTCATCGTGCCGCTGATCATTATGATTCCAATTCCGTTGACATTGGTCGGAATATTGCCGGGGCACTGGTTATTTGGCTCTTTCTTTACCGCTACATCGATGATTGGCTTTATTGCCCTGTCGGGGATCATTGTCCGCAATTCCATTTTGTTGGTTGACTTTATTCAGGCGGACGAAAAAGCAGGAATGAGCTTGCGGCAGGCGGTCGTGCGGTCCGGGGCGCTACGCTTGCGACCGATTGCACTTACAGCAGCAGCCGTAGTGGTAGCGTCGATGGTCATGCTGTTTGATCCTATTTTTCAGGGCCTGGCCATTTCGATGATGTTCGGTGCAGTCGTAGCTACGGCGCTAACCCTGATTGCGGTGCCGATCATGTATTTTGAGTGGTTTTCGCGCCCAAACGGCAGTGCTGCTGAAAAATAGAAAGAAGAGAGAAGCTGGTGCAGCTGACTCTTGACCGGCTGTTAGTTTTTTGTATTGCTGAATTGACCGATAGTAGGTAGAATAAATAAGGATAAAGCACTCAGTCATGAAAGGGGATTCTGGCGTAACAGAATGTTTGATTTTAAAAAATGGAGTTCCTGCTTATTGCTAGGATTATTGCTGGTCGGCTTGGGCGCATTCGCTACGGTAGAGGCGGCGCCAGCGAAAACTGTGATGTATTTTTACGGCAGTACCTGCCCG
>JBGSKE010000411.1:0-18432 GCA_041741355.1 Negativicutes bacterium
TCTTCCCGCCTCGCAATGCCGGGAATCTTCGGCGTTTCGCCGTTACCGACAATCAGTTGACGAACAATCCCCTGCTGTTCCAGGTCAAAACTGCCAACAATTTCCGCAAACGCGTTTTCACGGCCCCGTTCACTAATTTCAATCAAATCATGCCGCCGCGGTTGGTTCATCGCTTTTTCGACCAGACAGGATCGCTTTTGCTGGTTTGTTGATAATCGAGTTGGGCTTTTACCAAGTCGTCGAACATTTCGGTGAGTACCGGTCCGGTAATGATAATCGGCTGCTCCAGTTTTGTTCCATCGCCTGGACGCAGTTCCAGTACCGTGTGCGGTGCCATGATTTGCACCTGCGGATCGACTTTGACCACCCGGCCCTTGATCCGCAGAATCGTACGCGCCGCCCGGCCCACACTCACAGCAGAAGCAAGCGTCGTAGCCAGCACAATGACTTCATACTCGGGAGTGGTCCTGTCGCGACGGTAGGTGATAATTTTCCCCGCCGGGTTGCTGACATGACCACTAGTTGCGACAGGAAAGCTATCCCCCATCGGCAGCCCTCCCACCACGACTTCACACATTGATGCGCCGGCGGCAGGTGACGGAACCAGGCTGATATCTTCCCGCACCGGAACCCCGTCGACCGTAAGCCAGCCAAACTCCTGGCATCCATAGAGATCATAAACCGTGGATGCCAATACTTCAGCCGCCACCATAGGCAATTCCAGATCAAGCGGTGTTCCTGCCACCAACACGATCAGATTTTGCGGCAAATAGCCGGCAATTCCCATCGCTTTGGCATCTTGCAACGCCGATCGGATGAAGGTCGACTCGCCTACGACAATCGCCGGTTTCTCATTGTACAATGCAGCCAAAAAAGCATCCCGGCTGGACCGGCGCAGAAAAGACCAAGTCATGCCGCAAGCATCCAGTGCTTTTTTGCTGAATACATTGACCAGCGGCGGATAAGTGAACAGCATCTTGCTGCCTGGTTTGACGCCGCATTGGGCAAAAACGGCGCGGGTCGATTTTTCGCGGCCAGCCAGTTCGGCGTGGGTTACGCCGACAATATTCTGAAATGCCGACGACCCGGTGGTAAAGGTCAGATATGCCAGATTAAAAGGAACATGGACTTCCTCGATCACATGCGCAGCAGTTGGTCCATTGATTCCTTTGTCGAACAATGTACGTCGGGGCATTTCTTCTATTGTTGGCGCACCGCCGTAGTCTTCCACCATCTGCGACAGGTTATCGAGAAAGTCCTTCATAACCAGCACTCCTATGCGTTGAGATATTTTTCGGCTACGGCGTCGAATTCCGCCTGCATCTTGGCAATAACCATCGCTCGGGTCTTGCGCCCACCGCGTTCGGCACCGAGTTCACCACGACCCCAGGGACCGAGTTTGTCCGATTGATTTGCCGCTTTACATTGACGCACTTCCTGTACATGTCGCTGCACCGCTTCCCGCATACCATCGACTGTTTCCACTACTTCGTTGACGCCACCTAGTTTGTGGAAAAAGTTTACGCCGGCGGCAAACACAGGATTTTGCGTGGAAAGCTCTTCAAGCACTTCGATGTCAAGCTTGGTGATGCGAGATATGCTGGTCAACGGCATAACATGAATCATCGTACCGTATTCTTTGGACAGGGACAGAATGTGGTCCGCCTGCAATCCGTGGCAAAGGAAAGCGCCACTGATTGCCCTGCCGATAACGATCGCCACGATCGGGTGTCCGGCTTTTCTGGCCTCAGCCAAAGCTAACTGATAGGCGCCGGTAGACTTGTTCATGCCCATGATCTCTTCGATCTTGCCGGGCCCGTTGCCTGGCGTGTCAACAATCAGGACAATCGGTCGTTTTTGCGCCAGCGGTTTTTCTTTGTCCGTCTCCAGGGTGTAGTAGACGGCCATAGCCATCTTGTAGCCTTCTTCGAGTCCGATGACACCGGCGAACACTACGGGAAAACGCGGGTTGAATTCTTCGGCGTCGTTGGCGATGACGGTAGCCGGTTCTCCTTTTAGCATCACCGTTCCCACCACCGCGCCAGGACCGGTTTCCGCGTCAATTTTAAAATCACCGATAACGTTTTCCTGCAGCGAGCCCGGATCAACAATCATGTCAATCGCTTCTCGGCCTCGACCGATCATGCTTTCTTCATCCATTTCCGCAACCCCCTTTCCCGTTTCTGATCCGCCGTTTCACTTGACTAAGGAAGTCCGGCAGCGAAAGTTCCGGCAAGCTGGCCGGGTTTTCGTTGCCAAAGTATTTCCACATGTCTTTGGAATCATGCGGATCAAGTTCAACTGCCAATTTTACCAGGTCTACCTGTTCTTCGACCAAGCTTCGGCTGCCAATCCGGCGCAGCGCATTAATGTTTTCCATCGACAGCCCGAGCACCTCGCTCAATTGATCCCGAAACGCGCCGATGCTGTCTTTGACCAGAAAATTGCAGTCCTGCATGATGAACTTGTGCTTGCCGCCTGTTGTCCGGAACACCAACGCCCGATTGGAGGCATCAAATTCATCCTTGCCCATTTCCTGCTCAATAACCTCGGGACCGGTCAAGCCCAGACGGCCCAGCTCACTCATAATCACGACATCGGTAGCTGCGCCGATAAATCCCATGCCGCCGAAGCAGCCTATTTTGCTGCCAATCAGGGCAATCACCGGAAACTTGCCGCGAGCATCCTGGAACAAGTCCATCACTTCGGCATGGGCCAACAGGCCGGCATTGGATTCATGCAGCCGCACGCCGCCGGTTTCAAAAGATATGGCAACTGCCGGCAGACGTTCGGCGTAGGAATCCGGAAATTGCAGTTTGATTTTTTCATAAGCAGCGAGGGCCAATTTAATGGTCGCCACCATTTTGGCGCCGCCGACTTCACCCACAGCGCCGCCGATAAAGCGTCCTTCCTGCGAAACAACGAACACCGGCCGCTTGCCGCACAAACCTACGCCAGTCACAATTCCGTCGTCAAAAGCAGCGGCTTCGCCCAATACCGGCAAATGCGGACTGGAAACGCGGTCCCGCGGTCCCAGCAGTTCGGTAAAAGTCCCCTTATCCACGATGCCGACGGCACGTTGCCGGGCATTGGACTCAAAAAAGCTGACTTGCTGCAATTCATCCCATCTGTTCATACTGATCAAGCCTCCTCCCTTACATCCCGGGCTGATTCGGCTAAGGCCTGACGGAGCCGCATCGAGGCCACGATTGGGGTAGCATTGTTGTCGTTGATCTCAATCGAAACATTTCCCAGGCGGCTCTCTTTGATAAACCGTTCAAGGACCATGCTCCAGACTTTATCGAAACCTTTGACCGGCGTGACAACTTTGATTTTAGCCGCGCCGGCGAGATCTTGGCGCTCGATCAGCACTTCCATATCGCCGGAACCGACCACGCCGAAGTGGAACCACTCTTTCACCGGATCTTTTGGATTTTCTGCCTGGACTGTGAAATTCAGTTGCTGGAGTCCCATACTAACCCCTCCTTACCAATTCCGGAATCTGGCTGGTGGATTGTACAATCCGTTGGACCACTCAACCAATTCCCGCATATTTTTTGCCGCCAGCATTGAGCGATTCGCCCGGGTGATATCGATTTCCAGGTCTTCCGGTGTTTTGAAAATACCCTTTTTGCGCAGTCGCATTGTTTCGTCCGGATCAGCCAGTTGACCCACCTCTGTGAATCCGGCCACGGCCCGGACCGCCGCCGTCCGCTCGGTTAGCGAAGCGCATTTGTTCAAATAAGCAATGCCTTCTTCGGTAACGATATGCGTTAAGTCATCTCCATAGATCATCACTGGCGGAATCGGCATATTTGCCGCCTTGGCCAGTTTCCAGGCATCTAGTTTTTCGACAAAACCCGGCGCGAGCTTTTCGCGGAAGGTTTCCTGCAATTGAACGACCAGACGTTTGCCGCGCGGCAAATCACCATACAGTTCTTCTTTTAGTCCGTATTCTTCGCCGCACTTGAGCCAGGCAGGCGAGGAGTGTCGCCGCCCTTTGGCGTCGCAGCCCATGTTCGGCGCGCCGCCGAATCCGGCGATCCGCCCGGCTACCGCCGTGCTGCTGTTGCCGTATTTGTCGATTTGCAACGTGCCGCCGATAAACATGTCCAGCGCATAGTGTCCGGCTGTTTGCGAATAGGCCCGGTTGGAACGTAGCGAGCCGTCCGGCCCGACAAAGAACACATCGGAACGAGCCTTGACGTATTCTTCCATCCCCAGTTCGCCGCCAAAACAATGAATCGATTTGACCCAGCCCCGCTCAATCGCCGGAATCATCGTCGGATGCGGATTAAGTGAGAAATAGGAGCAAATTTTGCCTTTCAGGCCCAGCTCTTCGCCGTAAGTAGGCAGTAGCAGCTCGATAGCCGCCGTATCAAAGCCAACCCCATGGTTGAGCCGTTGAATCCCGTATTCGGCGTAAACACCCTTAATGGCGATCATTGCTCTAAGCACTTGGGCATCGGTAATCAATGCCGGGTCGCGGGTAAACAGCGGTTCAATATAGAACGGTTTCGGCGACTTAACGACAAAATCGACCCAATCCGCCGGAATATCGACGCGAGGCAATTTGTCAACGATTTCATTGACCTGCGCTACGACAATCCCTTGTTTAAACTTAGTCGCTTCAACGATTACCGGCGTGTCTTCCGTATTGAATCCGGTATAGAGATTGCCTTCCTTGTCTGCCTGGAAAGCCACAATCAAGGCAACCCGCGGCGTCAAGTCAAGGAAATAGCGACCAAACAATTCCAGGTAGGTATGGATGGCTCCGATTTCAATTTTTCCCTCGTCAACATATTTCGCCAAGCGACCGGCTTGCGGTCCCGAAAACGAAAAATCGACCTTCTTGGCAATCCCCTTGTCAAAGACATCCAGGTGAGTCGGCAAGGACAACACCGATTGAACCATGTGCAGATCATGGACTTTCGCCGGATCGACCTTGCACAGGCAGTCGGCCAGAAAATCGGCCTGTTTCTGGTTATTTCCCTCCAAATTGACTTTGTCGCCGGGCTTGATGACCGCTTCCAGCAGCGCTACCGTTTTGTCGGCAGGAAAAACTTTGCCTGCGCCAATCACTTTCCGCGCCTTGTCCATGCGCTCTGCCGTGTCGATTCGTAGCGAATCCCATACTTGTTCGTTCTCTCGATCCATCTTCGCGCTCCTTTCTGTTGACTTGAACCTACAAGTTGCTTTGCTTGTACCTCAAGATTTGTTTGGTTTTTCTCCTTCGGTCAGCGTTGCACTCCATTTAGCCAAATCGGGATGATCCTGCACTGGGTCGGTAGCATCGGAGAGATGCATAACCCCAAGCCCCGCTCGTTCATGATTGGTAATCGGGTGGATGGCAGAATCGCCGAACATGGCTACTGCGACCCATTGGCTATCCCTGACAATGGCAATTTTCATTGCTAAGCTGGCGCTGGATGAGGCATTGACCAGCACACCCCGCTTCGCTTCTTCCAAAGCATGCAACAAAGCATGGATATTCGGTGCCGTTTTTTTAACCATCCCGCTGTTTAGGCAGGCGCCAATCACTGCTTTGGTCGTTCGTTCCTGAAACTCGGCTACCGTCGACCGACCACCGACTTCGGTCACAACATAGCGATAGCCCCGCTTGGCAACCAATGTTTTAATAAAATCTTCATCTGTGATAGACCGACTCAACGCCAACAACATCGCGGCGGTTCCGGCGCTCGACACACAACTGGACAGTACACTTCTGGCTCCCTCGTTCATACTGCTCGTTCTCTCCTCATACGCAATTTGATCCGCTACCCTCATACTCTCAAACTCTCTACAGCTTACTGCGTACAGTACCTTAGCTACTCATCTGCTTGACATTTGATACTCACATCGCCAAAACGGAACCGTTGCGCCCTGCCAACCTCAGTTTGAATCACCAACGCTCCTTCCTCATCGATATCGATTGCCTGGCCGCAAAAAGTCGCATCCTCGCAGTCTACCCTGATTTGACGGTTGATGGTTACATTTCTGTCTTTCCAAGCTTCACGCAACGGCGCAAATCCCTCCGTCAGCCATCGCGCATACCAAAGGTCCAAATGATAGAACACCTCTTGCAACAGCCGTTCGCCATCGACGTTTCGCCCCAATTCGATCGCCAGTGAGGTCGCAACGGGTTGCAATTCCGGGCCGAAAGATTGTCGGGAGGCATTCACGTTAATGCCGATGCCCATAATTACGTGGTTGACTGTTTGGTCAGCCTCCATCTCGCATAAAATGCCGCAGATTTTCTTGCCGGAAACCAGCAAATCGTTGGGCCATTTAATGCCGGGGCGGCAGTCGGTAACTTGCTCAATTCCATCGCAAACCGCCACCGCGGCCAGCAATGTCAACTGAACGGTTGCCGCCGGGTCAGTCTCGGGTCTGAGAATCACCGAGAACCAGAGCCCGCCATCTGACGGTGAAGCCCAGCGACGCTCTCTGCGGCCTTGCCCGTGCGTTTGACTGTTCGCCAACACTACCGTTCCGGCAGGTTCTCCACCACGAGCAAGTTGATCAGCAACTGCGTTGGTGGAGTCGACCGTCTCGTAACGGAGCAGTTTCCTGCCAATCATTTGTGCTACTTGACCAATCCGATGGTTGAAACGAACACACCGACCGCGATTGCCGAAACGATAACCCCGCAGATGTTCGCGCCCATCGCCAACGGCAGAATCACTGCAAACGGATTTTCCTCTTCTGCAGCATGCTGGGCCAGTTTTGCAGTAGTGGGAACACAGGACACCCCGGCAATACCGATCACCGGATTATAGTTCTTGGTAACCCAATAGACAGCCCAGCCGCCGAGGAGTCCGCCAATACCCGAAACCAGCAGTGCGATCATTCCCAGCACGATCAAGATGCCCACCTTGGGGTTCAATATGGTGGACGCCTCGCAGAGAACACCCAACAATAGTCCCAAAAACAAGGTCGATGCATATAATACAGTGCCTTCCAACAGTTCCTGATAAGGCACGATCCCTGCTTCCTTGATCGCCACTCCGAGGAAGAACGACATGATCAGAGGTGCTGCGACCGGCAACAGGAAACAAAGCAAGGTACAAACAACAATTGTGAAGATGAATTTCGCTTTTTGCGATACTTCCGGCGGGTAAACCTCCACATCAATACCCCGATACTTTTTCGGCACAAGTAATTTGATCAAGTAGGGGTATCCGGCATAGGTCAAGCTCAAGTACAAATAGGCGATAATTGAAATCGGCACAAACAGTTTAGGGGCCATCATCAGCGAGGAAAACAGCACCATCGGTCCGTCAGCGCCGCCGATACTGGCGACAGCTGCGGCTTCTCCCGCCGGCAATCCCCATTTGTAACCCAGAACAAGCGTAACAAATGTTCCCATTTCAGCAAAAATCGCTACAATCATACTTGACCATGGCCTGGCCAGAATGAAGCCGATTTCACTCATCGCGCCGATGCCAAAGAAAACCATACAAGCAATAAGTCCATTGCTAAACGTAAAATTATAAATCGGTTGCAGCCAATTTACCTGCATAATGTTAACCAGTTGATCGGGTTTTTCTACCAACGGGTCGAGAAAAATTGTGCCGATACCGCCATTGGCCAAAAACAAAACGCCGGCGTTGATAGCGATCATGCCAATCCCCATCGGAACCATGATCAAGGGCTCAAGCGTACGCGTAAATCCCAAATAGGCAATGACAAATCCAAAAGCGATCAAGCAAATGCGCGCGATTGCAATGGTGGAATCTTGGACAAACAGACTGCCGACGCCGGGGAAAAGTTGAACCACTGTATCCAACATGCTATTCAATCTCCTGTTCCATGTTATTGTTGCCTAGAGTTTTACTGATCATAATGACCACGCCCATCACTATGAGCGAAATCACCGCCGTCAGTCCGTAGGCAAATAAGCTGTACGTTACGATGTCCATTTTCCTTACCTCCACTTTTCGTTTTCAATATTGCCGCTTTCATTTCATTCTCTCTTCGCATCAGCGCAACTACATATACGGTTTTTTCGACAAAAAAAGAGCATCAAAGACACTAAGCCTTCTGCTCTCTCATTCTCCGATATAAAGCTGGTGATTGGCGGTGTCCCGAAGGTGAACATACCCAAACGGACTCACTCACATACTCTCGAATTTACTCTATCATCATTAGCTATATTCTGTCAATCACTCAAATGCGAATTTACAAAATAATTTGCACGAATTCACCGTAAAAGAAAACCGCAACCGTCCCCAGCCGGCAACCAAGGTGCCCGGAGGAAACGGTTGCAATTAAACTAATTGACATGCATATACTTGTCGTCTAGTGACCGATCGCCAGTTGTCAGGCCTTGGCCGCCGCCAGCTTCTGATAGCCCTGCAACCGTTCCAGCGCATCCCGCTCGGTCTTGGCATACAGTTCTTCCGCCAGTTCGGGGAATTGCTTTTGCAGCGAAGAATACCGTACTTCGCCCATCAGAAACTCGCGGAAATTCATCGTCGGCGCTTTTGAATCGAGGCTGAACGGATTGGTTCCGCTCGCTTTCAACTCGGGATTATAACGGTACATCGACCAGTAGCCGCATTCGACCGCCCGTTTCGCTTCAGCCTGGCTGCAGCCCATCCCGGCTTTCAATCCGTGGTTGATACAGGGCGAATAAGCGATGATCAGCGACGGTCCCGGATAGGCCTCAGCTTCGGCAATCGCTTTCAGCGTCTGCGCTTTGTCCGCTCCCATGGCAATTTGGGCCACATAGACATACCCGTAGCTCATCGCGATCATGCCGAGATCTTTTTTCTTGGTTTTCTTGCCGTCGGCAGCAAATTTGGCGATTGCAGCGGTCGGTGTTGCTTTGGAAGATTGGCCGCCGGTATTGGAGTACACTTCGGTGTCAAAAACCAGGACATTGATGTTTTCGCCGGAAGCCAGGACGTGGTCCAGGCCGCCAAAGCCAATGTCGTAGGCCCAACCATCGCCGCCAAACAGCCATTGCGAACGTTTGACCAGGAAGTCGCGATTCTCATAGAGCTCCATCAGCAACGGCGTTTTTTCCCTCACTGGTTCCAGCGCAGCAATCAAACGATCAGCCCGCTCACGGGCGCCGGTTCCCTGCTCCAGGTTGGTCAGCCAGTCTTGCGCCGCCTGTTTGAACTCTTCGCCCAGTCCCAGCTGCAGCGCTGCTTCCACTTTCTGCGCCATTTGCTTGCGCAATTGTTTCACGCCCAGCATCATGCCCAGACCATATTCGGCGTTATCTTCAAACAGTGAGTTGCCCCAGGCGGGACCGTGACCGCGATGATTGGTCGTGTAAGGAATCGACGGCGCGCTGCCTGCCCAGACTGACGAACAGCCAGTGGCGTTGGCAATCATCAGCCGGTCGCCAAACAACTGGGTCACCAGTTTGGCATAGCCTGTCTCCAGACAACCGGCGCAAGCGCCGGAGAATTCCAGCAGCGGTTGCTCAAACTGACTGCCTTTGACGGTCAGCGGATTGAATGGGTTTTGTTTCGGTTCCAGGCTAAGTGCATAGTTCCATAATGCATCCTGCTCCAGCTGGCTGGCGATCGGTTTCATCACCAGGGCTTTTTCCTTGGCCGGGCAGACTTCTACGCAGTTGCCGCAACCGGTACAGTCGTTGACGGAAATCGCCAGCCGGAACTGCAGGTCTTTAGCGCCAATCGCCGGTTTGGCTGCAAAGCCAGCCGGTGCGGCAGACATTTCGCCGTTCGTTGCCAGAACCGGACGGATGCTGGCATGCGGGCAGACAAACGAGCATTGGTTGCATTGAATACATTTGTCAATCTGCCACTCCGGCACGTTGATCGCAATGCCACGTTTTTCGTATGCCGAAGTACCCAGCGGGAACGTCCCGTCCACATGCTCGGCAAAAGCGCTCACCGGCAGCTTATCGCCTTCCTGCCGGTTCATCGGCACTAAAACATTGCTGATAAACTGGGGAACCGACGTCTGCAGCTCGCTGCTGCAGGCGCAGGCAAATTTGGCCTGATCGACGGCACTGTTGCTTGCTTGCCGCCAGCTCTCGGGTACAGAGACTTTGACTGCCGCCTGCAATCCTTGCGTAATCGCCGCATTGTTCATTTCAACGATTTTGCTGCCTTTATGTCCGTAGGCTTCGACAACCGAATCTCGCAGGTATTGTTCAGCTTTTTCCAGCGGAATGATCTGCGCCAGTTTAAAGAAGGCGACCTGCATCAAGATGTTGAACCGGCCGCCAAGGCCGATATCCTGAGCGATTTGCACCGCATTGATGGTGTAGAACTGGATGTTGTTCGCCGCGATATAGTGCTTCATACTGCCAGGCAGTTTTTCGTCAAGATCGGCAGCGGACCAATTGGTGTTGAGCAGGAATGTTCCGCCTGGCTTCAACCCTTCCAGTAAGTCATATTTATCGACATAAGACTGCTGGGAACAGGAGGTAAAGTCCGCTTTGTTAATCAGATACGGTGCTTTGATCTGAGTATCGCCGAATCGCAGATGCGAGACGGTGATACCGCCGGATTTCTTGGAGTCATAGGCAAAGTACGCCTGGGCATACATGTCGGTCTTGTCGCCAATGATTTTGATGGCGCTTTTATTGGCGCCGACAGTCCCATCAGCACCCAACCCCCAGAATTTACAGGCTTTGGTCCCCGACGGCGTAGTGTCGACGTCTTCACCGAGAGGCAACGACGTATGATTCACATCGTCAATGATGCCAACGGTAAAGTGATCGCGCGGCTGTTGCGACGACAGGTTGTCGAATACTTCTTTGATATGACCGGGAATAATATCTTTGCCGCCGACACCGCAGCGACCACCGATGATCATCGGCTGCCAGTCCATGCCATAGAAGGCGGTCTTAACATCCATATAAAGCGGCTCGGCTTGTGCGCCCATTTCTTTGGTCCGGTCAAGCACAGCGATCTTCTTGACGGTCTTGGGAATATCGCGCAGGAAATGCGCAACCGAAAACGGTCGGAACAGGTGAACCGTCAACACGCCGACTTTCTCGCCGCGTTTATTCAGGTGGTCGACCACTTCCTCGATCGTTTCGCACATCGATCCCATGGCAATAATCAGGCGATCAGCATCTGGCGCGCCGTGATAATCGAACAAGGAGTATTTTCGCCCGGTCAGTTTTGTGATTTCGGCCATATAGCCTTCCACGATGTCAGGCAGTTCTTGCCAGTAATGGTTGGCTACCTCGCGCTGTTGGAAATGGATGTCCGGGTTTTGCACGCTGCCGCGCAACGCCGGATGGTCGGGATTAAGGCCGCGGCGGCGGAATTCGTTCACCGCATTCATGTCCAGCAGTCCTGCCAATTCATCGTATTCCAGCACTTCAATCTTCTGGACTTCATGGGAAGTCCGGAATCCGTCAAAGAAGTTCAGGAAAGGAACCCGGCTTTTGAGAGCCGACAAGTGGGCGACCGCCGCCAGATCCATGACCTGTTGCACGCTGCTTTCGGCCAGCATTGCAAAGCCGGTCTGCCGAGTCGCCATAACATCGGAATGGTCGCCAAAAATGCTAATCGCGTTGGCGCCAATCACCCGGGCGCTGACGTGAAAAACGCCTGGCAGCAGTTCGCCGGCGATTTTGTACATGTTGGGGATCATCAGTAGCAATCCCTGAGATGCCGTATAGGTAGTCGTCAAGGCGCCTGCTTGCAGCGATCCGTGCACTGCGCCGGCAGCGCCGCCCTCCGATTGCATTTCAACTACATGAACGGTCTGACCAAAAAGATTCTTACGCCCCTGTGCGGCCCATTCATCAACATGTTCGGCCATGTTGGACGATGGCGTGATCGGAAAAATGGCAGCCACATCGGTGAATGCATACGAAATGTATGCGGCAGCCGTATTTCCATCCATTGTTTTCATTTTCCTGCGATCGTTCTTCATCAAATTGATCCCCCCGTATTTTCATTCCGCTTTATGCGGTAACCGACTGCACCCTATTTCATCCACAAACTTACTCCCGGACCCAGGGGCAGGTTGAACACCATCCAGACAATCAGCAATATGGTCAGCACCGCCAGGAAAGCCAGCCCGTACGGCAATGTCATGGAAATGATATTGCCTAGGCCGATTTCTTCGTCGTCCTGCTTGTATTGCTGCATAATCGCCAATACCATGGGAATGAAGTAATTGATCGGCGTAATCGGATTCGTGCAGGTGTCGCCGATTCTAAACGCCATCTGGGTAAGCGCCGGCGAAAAACCGACCTGCGCAAACATTGGCACAAAGATCGGCGCCAAAATCATCCATTTTGACGAACCGCTGGTGAGGAACAGGTTCAAGAACGCAACCAAAATGACAAATGACACCGCAAGCGGCACGCCAGTAAAGTTCATGGCCTGCAGCACCTGGGCGCCTTTGACGGAAAGAATGACCGCCATCTTGCTGGCCGAAAAGAAGTAAATGAAAAATGCGGCCGGAAATGCAACAACAAAATAGGACAGGGATGATTTAAGTCCGCCGGCCATCAACCCGGGCACATCCCGGTGACTTTTGATCGCACCGGCGCCAATTCCATAGCCGGTACCAACAAACATGAACAAGAAAAACAGTATCGCGACTACACCACTAAGCAGCGGCGATGCTGGCAAGAAATTGCCCGCCGCATTGCGTAATACTCCATGGGCAGGAACGGTTCCCAACAAAACCAGGGCTAAGAACACCACAAAATACCACATCGACATCTTTAATCCCCGATTCTCCGCGGGAGTAATCCGGCGAGCCTCGATGCCGCTGACATCCAGTTTGCCTTTGGGATTCACATACATCGGCATCACATATTCGGTAATTACGGTGACCGTCAATGCAATCGCCAGAGTGGTTGGGATCATGAAGAAATAGTTTATCAGCGGATGTGTCGGCGCCACGATTCCCATGCTCTGCGCCGCCGATGCCGTAATGCCGGAGAGTAGTGCATCGTCGCCGGTTACCAGCAGGTTTGCCGTAAATCCGCCATGGCCGGAAACATACCCGACAATTGCGCCAAGGATGGCATTGCGACCGAGGGACGCAAACAAAGCCGCGCCCAGCGTTGTGGAAATGATAATGCCAGCATTGCCGGAAATATTGGCGCATATACCGACAAGTGACAGCATGAAGGTGACCATATAGGGAGGGGCGCCCAGCAGCGTCTTTTTCATAAACGCATCAAAAAATCCCGTATCCTGGACATAGCCGATGCCGAGCATCAGCACCATCACAATGCCAAGCGGCGGGAATGTAATATATGTTTTAACAAAGTCAGTCAGAAACTCCTGCAAAAATTTTGCTTCCAACAAATTTCGCACGCCGACCGTGGTCATTTTGGAAGCGCCGCCGCCTTTTGCTGCAGCCATGTAAGTGACGGAAACTCCGGTCGCATTCAGAATGTACGAAAGCACCAGTACAACGACGGCAAAAATCACAAACAGGAAAAAGGGATCCGGCAATTTGTTGCCACCGGTTTCGATCAGTTTCAGGATCGTTTTCATTCTGGTCGACGATGCCAGTTTTCCACCTTTGTGTTCTTTTTCGCTTTCAGTCATGGGTTTTCCTCCTCATTCTTCTTAATATATTGTTTTTATTATTGTTGAGCGGCATCCATATGTGGCCTTAACGCCGTTTCACCTTTACAAGCTGGACGCCAACGCAGTCAAAGATTGAATCACTCGATTCAGTTCCTCCAGCACCGCGCTGACTTCCTGCGATTCCGCCGAAGTCTCCTCGACTAACGCCATAGTTGTATTCGAAGCATTCGATGTTTCAGTAATCGATTGGTGGAATTCAACCGTCAGTTTGCGGATTTTCAGTACTGTATTTTTTGATTGCTCCGCCAGTTTTCTGATTTCCCCTGCAACAACGCCGAATCCCCTGCCGGCTTCACCCACCCGCGCTGCTTCAATCGCTGCATTCAATCCCAACATATTGGTCTGATCGGCGATCTCTTTAATAAATGCCAGTACAGCATTTATTTCTTCCAACAGTTTCTGCACATTAACAATCTCGGCGTTCAGCCTTAATTGCGCCTGACTCACATTCCCGTTCGCCAAGGCAATCTGTTGCATGGACGTTGACACTGTTTCCATACCGCTTCCCAGCGACTGCACGATCTCCTTCAGCTCGTTCTGCAATTTGCGCGGCATGACCAGTCCAAATGCGCCGATAGGTTCTGGGGATTCTTCAATAAACAAGGGATATGCCGCTGTCATGACAGGAAATCCATACATTGATGCGTCAAGTTCCTGCATTGCTTGCTTTCCTTGCTTCAGCGCTTGCACCGCAACGCTTTCCGGCGTCAGCGGCGTGCCTATCTGAAGCTGGGCTATATCAAACTTCTTTGACCCCTGCCGCTTTGCAAACCGATCTTTGCCGGCAACAAACAGGAAGGCCCCTTCCGGCAACAGTTCCGCGATAATCGGCGCAAAGACGTCAAAGGACTTTGTGACCGGATGCAGTCTGGGAAAGGCAAGCAACCATGCCCCAACAATTCCCGTCTCCTCGTCATTCCAAATCGGTCCTCCAATAATCAAAAGACGAACGCCATACACACGCCGTGGCAGTTGAATCGTTGTCATTTTTCCTGCAGCAATGATTTGCGCAACCACTTCTTGTGCGTTGATCGTCGTTCCGACTTCCAGTTGCGGGATGTCAAATTTGCTGCCGACCTTGAAATTTACCGTTTGGAGGTCTGTTGCAATGAAGCAAGCGCCGTCATCGTAAGACCCGATGATGATTTTAATGAACGCCTTAAGGAAAGCCATGTCTCGTTGGTGGACAAGCAATTCATCCATTTCCGTCATCTTCCTTCATAGTTTTTTGCTAAACCAAATCGGCGTCCAGTTCCAGCACGCTGGCGATCAAAAGTTTGGCCCGCTCAAAAATCGTGTCAACAACGGCAAATTCCTCCGGACTGTGGTTGCGCCCGCCCTTCACCCCAATCGCACAAACCGTCGGAACGCCGGCAATTACAGTGTAGGCCGAATCGGAAGCGCCGCCGACATGCTTGGCATAAGGCGCGCCAAAACCGTTCTCGGCCGACACTTTCGCCACCAACTCAAACAGCTTCAGGACCCCATCGGTTGTCTTCATTGGCTTGATTCCCTCCATAAACACAACCTGGGTCGAGGCTCCTTCGATATGTGTTTTTTCGCCGACCGCCTGCAGTTGCTCCAGTATCCACGGCAAGTCATCCGGGTCCTTGTAGCGCACGTCGATATCGATTTTGGCATAGTCGGGAACCGCCGTGGACGTCTTTCCGCCCTGCATCACTCCTACGTTGAAGCTGATCCCTTTATCCCAGTCCGTCAGGTTTTGTACGCCAATAATCTTATGCGCCATCTCCAAAATGGCACTGCGACCGTTTTCCGGGTCATTGCCGGCATGCGCCGCCACGCCGTGCACCTCCATCATAAAGCGGGCCACACCTTTGCGGCCGACAACGATGCCGTCGTCCATAAATCCGGTTTCCGCGTTGAACGCCGCCGCGTATCCCTTCGACTCTGCGACAAGCAGATCGGGCGCCGTCGATTTGGCATGCAGAACCTCTTCGTCGCCTGCCAGCAGAACCTTGATTGGCCGCGAATCATACCCCGCTGCATTCAACGCCTTGATCGCATAGAGAAACGCGACGATGCCGCCTTTCATGTCCAGCACGCCCGGCCCGTAGACTTTGCCGTCCTTGATGACAAAAGGCCGTTCGGCAGCAGCACCAGTTGCAATCGCCGTATCCATGTGCCCCAGAAAGATAACCCCCGGCTTTTTCCGCTCTGCTCCCATTTCGGCAATTAGCATATTACCGGCGTGTTCAAATGGTACAGACCGGGTAACCGCCCCCGCTTCGGACAAAACTTGTCCAAACCTGGCGGCAACCGCATCAATCCCTGCCTTTTCGTGCGGACCGCTTTCCAACATGACGACATCCCGCCAGAGTTCGACCATTTCCTCACAATGCTGGTCCACGAACTGAAACGCCTGTTGCTTCTTGTTCATTGTTTCCCTCCTTATATTATTAATTAATTACTATTATTGAACGTCCTTTCCACGACAAAAGCGCTCCAACCCAAGATATTCCCAATATTCTTTGGTTAAAGCGCCTTTGCAGCGCAAAATCTATTTGTAATCGACCAGCGGAATCCCGTAGCCGGCTATTATTTTTTTCAACTTTGCCAGTTTCGCAGCGTCAGGCGCCGTGAAGTTCGGCCGGGACGCTCCGGCGGCATTGTATTTCGCCTCACCCAAATCATGGTAGACGAGCAATTCCACCGCAGCCACCCGCGTGTTTTGCACCAGAAATTCGCACATCCTGCTGATATTATGCTCATTGGCATTGACTTCGGCAATCAGCGGAACCCGAACAATCGTGCGGGGATGCCGCTGCGAAATCGCCGCGATATTGGCCAAGATCCGTTCATTGCCCACACCGCAGAACTGTTGATGTTCAGCTGAATCCATATGCTTGCAGTCAATAAACACGCAATCGAGCAAGTCAACAATATCGCCGCATAGGTCCCAGTCAAAATAGCCGCTTGTTTCGACAGCGGTATCGATGCCCAGTTGATTGCAGACGGTTGCCAGCTGCCTGAGAAATTGCGGTTGGGCAAATGGTTCGCCGCCGGAAAAGGTAACGCCGCCGCCGGACTCGCGATAAAAAATCGCATCGCGCTTGACGATTTGCATCACGTCGTCGACTGTCACCGTCATACCGATCCGCTTTCTGGCGCCAGTCGGGCAAACCTCGCAGCAGGCAAAACAAGCGGTGCATTTTTCCCTGTCGCTTTCACTGCGATTTCCCTTTGCCAGAATAGCAGCGCCAGTTTTGCAGATCGCTGCACACCGTCCGCAGCCAGTGCATTTCGCGGCGAAAACCAAGACCTCCGGGTTTGGATTCCAAGACTCAGGGTTGGCGCACCATTGACAGCGCAAGGGGCAGCCTTTGAAAAACACGGTGCTGCGCACCCCTTCGCCGTCATGGATCGACCAACGCTGAATCTGAAAGATATTGCCACTACATGGTGTCATAGGTGGTTCTTTCGATGATCGCATCCTGCGCCTCGCGCGACAAATTGACGAACTGGGTGCTGTAGCCGGCGACCCGGACCAGCATGTCCCGATAATCTTCGGGGTTTTCCTGCGCTTTGCGCAGTGTTTCGGTGGAAATCACGTTGAACTGGACATGGAAGGCGCCTAGGGCAAAATAGGCCCGAATCAGCGCCGCCAGGTTTTTCAGGTTTCGCTCACTCTGCAGCAGTTCAGGCGCCAGCTTCACATTCATCAGCGTGCCGCCGGAGTGGATATCGTGGTTGATCTTGGCCACCGAACGCATCGCGGCAGTCGGGCTGGTCAGGTCGGTGCCGGCATGCGGCGATACGCCTTCCGTAAGCGGTGTCTGCGATTTGCGGCCGTCCGGAGTCGCGCCGATGACGCTGCCAGCCGGAATGTAGTTGGAAATGCCCATAAACGCCGAATTGAACTTGGAACCGAAGAAATCCTTGTAAGCCACAATCTGTTGATGATAAAACTCGGTAATCTCCACGGCGATCGAATCGACATAGTCAATATCATTTCCATATTTCGGGCAGGCCAACGCAGCTTGCCGCAATGCCTCGTAACCTTGCCAGTTGGCATCCAGCGCCTGGCAGATTTCGGCCAAGGTCGTTTTTTGCTCTTCAAACACCATCTTTTTGATCATCGCCAGCGAGTTTGCCGTATCGGCCACGCCGATGCCGGTAAGCACCGGCCCAACATTGTATTTTGCGCCTCCCTTGCTGAGGTCTTTGCCTTTTTCCATGCAACCGTCCACAAGCAGCGACAGGTAGGGCCTTGGCACCATCTCGGCATGAATCTGTTGGGCAGTGATCGTACCGACAACCGAATGCTTGACCAGGTAGGCAATTTGGCGGAATACCGCCGCCTTCACTTCCTCATAGCTGGTGAACGCAGAGGCGGCCTGTTCGGGCAACCCCATTTGCTTGCCGGTGATCCGGCTATTCCCCTGATTCAACGCATATTCCACCGAAGCAACCAGATTGACGCTGACGGCCGAAGTCCATTCCCCCACCTTGCGGAAATGCGGCACCACGCAGCCGCAGTTGCTCCAGTCGCGCGCATCTTCCGGCGAAAGGCCCGCCGCCACCAGCATCGCTGACCCGATCCGATCATTGTGCACTGCCGGGAAACCGGTGCCGACGCGAATCAACTTGCAGACCGCCAGCAAGAATTCATCCGGGCTATCCGGATGAATCCGCACGCTCAGACCGGGTTGATGAGTTTTAACGTTTTCCGTCGCTTGCAGGCACATGAAGGAGAGTTCATTCGTCGCATCGCGACCATCACGCGTCCGACCGCCCACAGTAAGGTTTTGGAAAGAGTTGTAGCCGGCGAAGAATTTTGCCGTATTGCTGGAAATCGCCCATACCCACTCCGACAGTTTGATCCACAGAGCCTCGATCAACTCCTGTG
>JBGSKE010000412.1:0-4141 GCA_041741355.1 Negativicutes bacterium
GCGAAAAGACAGCGCAAAATACTGTATATATTTAGAAAAATGTTCAGAGGAATGCGGGGCGTTTTTGCGAATCATTAAATAACTATCTTATTCATCAAACGGTACGCCCGAGGTTTTCTATGGTGTTTTTGAGGGGGTAAAGCGATGAGCAAAAACGAAGAGAACCAGCGAGATACTGATCTGGCCGACACCCAGGGACTCGTGGCCCAGCAATCGCGCGACGCGATGTTTGCCGTGCAGTCGGAACAGAAGTATCGGGCAATTTTTGATCACGCCTATTCCGGGATATGCTTGATGGAGGTTGAAACGGCAAGAATTCTGGACATTAACCGCGCTGAATGCGCCATTTGCGGGTTTGATGCTCCGTATACGGTGATCGGCGAGGGCAAGTTCGGATTGCTTGGCGAATACCCTTTCTCGGCGGCGGAATATCGACAGCATTTTTCTGCGGCCTGCACCGGAGCTCCCCAAGTATTTGAATGGTGCTACTCACGCGGCGGCGGAAAAGTTTGGGTGGAAATAAGCCTGTGGCGGATTCCCGTGGCTGAATCCTCCTATATTTTATCGTTGACCCGCGATATTACCGCACGGCGTGAACACGAATTGGAGCTGATCAAAGCGCGGGCCAACAATTTGGCGCTGATCCATGCCATTCCCGATACGATCTTGGTGATTCGTCAGGACGGCAGTCTGGGTGAACGCTGGATTTCCGAGCAGGATGCGGCGGTGTTCGGCAATGGGGATTGGCAACAGCATCTGGCGGATATCTTTCCCGGCGAAGTGGTATACACCGTTTCCGTTGCGATGAAACGAGCGTTTGAACAGAACACGGTTCAGGTTGCCGAATTTTGGTTAGCGGGCCCCGAAGGTAGCTGCTATTACGAAGCTCGCCTGAATGTCAGCGGCACGGATGAAATTGTGCTGATTCTGCGAAATGCCACAACGCATCAACAATTGCATGAACAATTGACGCGATACAATACGCGGGATTCTTTGACAGAACTGCACAACCGCCGTTTTTTTGAGGAGCGTTTAGCATCGATTGTCACGCAGGGCGAGGCTGGAATCGGTGTGCTGATCTGCGATGTCGACGGTTTAAAAACCGTGAATGATACACTGGGGCATCCGACAGGCGATCTGATCTTGAAGACTGTGGCCTGCTTTTTAAAGGATGTTTTTGCGCAGGATGCGATCATTGCCCGGATTGGCGGCGATGAGTTTGCGGTCGTGCTTACGGGGGCGGTGGTGCATGCCATCGAGAATTTGTCTGATACGCTGAAGCAACGGATCGAGTTGCACAATCTTGCCTGTCCGTCCCTGCCAATCAGTGTTTCAACCGGTTTTTCCAGCCAATTGGCGAGTGAGTTTAGCGGGGAAGTACTGTTTGCCGAAGCGGATAATAACATGTACCGGGAAAAAATACACCAGCAAAAAAGCGGCAAGAACGCTGTCGTTCAGACCTTGATCAGAGCGCTGGAGGCCCGCGACTATATCACCGAGGGACACTGCGACCGCTTGCAGGCGGAATTGGTGTTATTGGCTGAGGCTGTAGGGTTGCCCAAAAGCAAACTGAATGATTTGCGGCTCTTTGCCCATTTTCACGATATCGGCAAAGTCGGCGTTCCGGATCATATTCTATTCAAGCCGCAAGCATTAGCGGAAGCGGAATGGAGTTTGATGAAGCGCCACTGCGAAATTGGCCATCGAATTGCTATGGCCAGTTTGGATATGGCGCCGATTGCCGACTGGATACTGAAACATCATGAATGGTGGAATGGTCAAGGCTATCCGCTGGGACTGTCCGGCATTGACATTCCGCTGGAATGCCGCCTGTTAGCCATCGTCGACGCTTATGATGCAATGACGAATGACCGGCCGTATCGCCAAGCGATGCAGCCGCATCAAGCGATCGAGGAATTGCGCCGCGCCGCCGGCAGCCAGTTTGATCCGCAGTTGGTGGAGCTGTTTGTCGAAAAAGAGCTGCGTCCCAATGCAGACCGAGAGGGTGAACAGAACGCTGCCGATGAAAAAACTCGAACTTGAAAATATGCTGCGAATGCCGCTGTGTCAGCTGATCATCGCCGTTGCTATCGTTGCGCTTTGCGCCTTATGGACAGCGGCTTATTTTCGTGTCCAATACGATTACAAAGCGGAAATGGATACAATGATGCATATGAACGAGACTCTGTCGGCTGGCTTAGCAGAGCATGTCCAAGTTCAATTTGATCAGATTGACGAAACACTTGTCTTTATAAAAATGCAATACGAAAAACGCGGCGGCGTGAATGAAGCAATTTTCGATAGGCTGCAAAGCAGCTCGGCCTTGCCGGCGATGAATTTATCCGTTATCGATTCACAAGGGAATTTTCTGGCCAGTATTCTTCCCGGCGCAGATAAGATCAATGTGGCCGACCGCGAATTCTTTGCAAGGCACAAAGCCAAAGACACTACGCTGCTCTACATATCTAAGCCTATTATCAATCGTTTTACCGGCAGAACTACGTTTCATTTGACGCGGCGGCTCAATCAACCGGATGGAAGTTTTGGCGGCGTAGTGGTTTGCGGTGTGGAGCCGCAGTGTTTTTCGGCATTGTACCGCGAATTGAAGCTGGCGCAGAGTTATGCCATTACAATTACCGGCTTGGACGGCGTGGTCAGGTTGCGCCAGAGTGCAAACGGAATGGAAGCTGGACAAGATATGTCCGCTTCCTCCAATTTTCAGGCAATGGCACCCATGCATGCAGGCTCTTTCGTAGCCACGTCGCGCTTTGATAATGAACGGCGCCTGTTCAGCTATCATCAACTAGCCCGCTACCCAATGATTTTGCAAGTGTCTGTTCGCGAATCGGAAGCGCTTGCCGGGTTTCAGGAACGACAAAGCAGATATTATATAGGGATTGTGATCCTCAGTGGGTTGGTGGTTCTGGCCTTCGGGCTGATGCTATGGATGATAAGCAAAAAAGAGCAAGTTGCCGCCGCGCAACATGAGAGCGAAAAACGTTTCGTTGGTGCGTTTGACCGGGCGCCGGTCGGTATGGTGCTTGCGTCGCCGGACAATCGAATTTTGCGCGTAAATGATTGTATATGCCACTTGTTCGGTTATGAACCGCACGAGGTTTTGGGCCGCTATACCCAGGAAATGTCTGCTCCTGAAGATGCAGAGATCAATGCCGAGTTGCGCGAACAAATGCTGGCCGGCGAGATCGATACGTACTGCATCGAAAAAAGGTATCGCCACAAGTCGGGAAAGTTGCTTGTCTGTTTGCTGACAACTACGTTGGTACAGGACAAAGAAGGGGCCCCGCTGTATTTTATCAGTCAGGTTGAGGATATAACGGACAAAAAGCAAGCTGCGTATAAGGCCAGGGTCGAGAAAGAAAGATTGGAATCGGTTTTGCGAATTTCACAAGCCCGATTTTCTTCTGCATCGGATTTGAATGATTTGATGCTGGAGGCTGTAGTGGAACTGTCCAATAGCGAGTTTGGCTACATATATTTCTATCACGAAGAAATGGAATTGTTTTCGCTGCATGCTTGGTCAAAGGCAGTGATGGACAGCTGTTTGCTGATTGACAAACAAACACAGTACCGGCTTGACACAACAGGATTTTGGGGAGAAGCGGTGAGGCAGAGGCGTCCGATAGTCGACAATGACATGTTAGCTGCGGGTCCGTTGAAAAAAGGATACCCCGCTGGTCATGTGGCTATTAAGCGGTTTATGTCCGTTCCGGTATTCATCGATGGGGAAATAGTGTCTGTTGTCGGGGTTGCGAATAAATCGGAAGAATATTCGCAAACCGATGTAGATCAACTCTCATTGATGGCGAACTCCCTGTGGAATATCATTGAACGCAGACGGGCAGAAGAGGAACTTATTCGCGCCAAAGCGAGTTTGGACCGCAAGGTAATGGAACGCACCACGGAGCTGGACTCGGCTTATGAAAAATTGAAAGAGCAAAATGAAGAGTTAGAAGCGCTCAACGACGAATTGCACCGGCTAACGATGACTGACGGGTTGACAAGAGTGAAAAACCGCCGTGGATTTGATGAGTGTATCGAGCGGGCTTGGTCTGGGGCCATGCGTCAACAAGAACCGTTGTCACTGCTGATGATCGACATCGACTATTTTAAACAATTTAAT
>JBGSKE010000413.1:0-3027 GCA_041741355.1 Negativicutes bacterium
GCCCAAACTCTCGCTAATATTGTCGCACAAGCCAGGCGTTCTGTTCCCGGCTTCGACATGCGTAAAGCACTGACCTCCTTTGCCGGCAACCGGCCGGTCGCCAATCAGAAAGACTGGGTAATCGGCACCAGTCGCATAAAGGGGTTCATCAATCTGATCGGCATCGACTCGCCCGGTTTGACCGCCTCACCGGCCATCGCCGGCAAAGTCTGCGGCCTGCTGCAGCAATCGGGATTGACGCTGGAACACAAGGTTGACTTTCAGCCACAACGCCCGCCGATTATCCGCAAGAAAGCGGCGGATTTCGCCGGCGATATAAACGCCACCGATCCGTCGCTGCATATCATTTGCCGCTGTGAGCAAGTCAGCGAAGCGGAAATTCTTGATTGCCTGAATCGGGGCATTCCTGTCCGCTCGCTCGACGCGGTCAAATTTCGAACCCGCGCCGGTATGGGCCGCTGTCAAGGCGCATTTTGCGGGCCGCGGGTCCGCGAACTGCTTAGCCGCGAGCTAGGGATTCCTGCCGGCGAAATTTGCGGCAAGGGGGAATCCGCACCGTCTTTCTCTCAACGTGTCCCTCTCAAAAAATTAACTAAATTAGAATGAGGCGAAAAAAGTGAAGTCAAAAACCAATCTCCCCGTTTATGAATCGATAGCCATTGATGTTGCCGGGCGAATTGTAGAAGGAGACATAACAATTGGTCAAAAGATTTCCGGACGCACGCTTCTGGCCAGTCATTACAATGTATCTCCTGAGACCATCCGCAAGGCAATGGGGTTGCTCGCGCAAGCCAATGTAATTTCCGTATCGCAAGGCAAGGAAGTTATCGTTCTGTCGGTTGAGCAAGCCGAAGAGTTCTTGCGCCACCATATGTCAATGCTTTCAGCCTACTCGTTAAAACAAGATCTAGAAATCCTAATCGAGAAAAAAAGAGAAATCAACAACCAATTTGATGAAGTATTGACTCAGATTACTCGCTATACTGACCGGTTAAGAAATTTGCAGCCGTTTAATCCAGTTGAAGTAACGGTTTCAGAGCTTTCGAGCGCCATTGGTCGCTCGGTCGCTCAACTCATGTTGTGGCAAAAAACCGGCGCCACTCTCATTGCAATCCGGAGAGGAACCGAAGTGCTCATCTCACCAGGATCCGGCGCCATCTTGCAACGCGGAGACCGGTTGGTCGTTGTCGGTTCTGGCAATATATTGGGGAAGGTTGCGGCGGTACTGAACGAGTAACTCCACTAATGATTATCTTTTCAGATAATCCCTGTCTCAATAAAAACTCAACTTCTTCGGCTTGCGTCACTGATAACGGTTGCACGCACGCCGGATTTTTTTACGCCTTGCGCCAACTAACAACTTTAATTTATAATATAAGTTGTAAGATAATCGGGTTCAATAAGAGCGACCCGCAATGAAACTCACAACAAATATGCCGCAAAAATGCCGCATTGTGTTCATGGGAGGGAAAATGATCCGTTTTGAAAACGTTTCCAAGAAATATGGCCAAAATCTTAATGTAGTTAGTGATTTGACGCTTCATATAAAAGAAGGCGAATTGCTGGTGCTTATCGGTCCCAGTGGTTGTGGAAAGACAACAACCATGAAAATGATCAATCGCTTGGTTGAACCCAGTTCAGGAAAAATTTTTGTTAACAACGAAGACGTTAGCACACTTAATCCGGTCGATCTAAGAAGGAATATCGGCTATGTCATTCAAAACATCGGACTGCTACCACACATGACAATCGCCGAAAATGTAGCTCTTGTCCCGAAACTTAAAAAATGGGGAAAGGACAGGTATCTTCAGCGCGTTGACGAACTTCTGCAAATGGTGAATCTCGACCCTGCGATCTTTGCTTCGCGCTACCCTGGCGAATTAAGCGGCGGGCAACAGCAGCGCATCGGCGTAATTCGGGCAATGGCCGCAGACCCGCCCATCATTTTGATGGATGAACCTTTTAGTGCATTAGATCCAATAAGTCGCGAGCAACTACAGGACGAACTGGTGCGTTTGCAAGAATCGATTGCCAAAACAATTGTATTTGTTACGCACGATATCGATGAAGCGCTCAAAATCGCTAGTCGCATTTGTATCATACAGGACGGAAAGATTGTTCAACTGGATACACCGGAACAAATTCTACGCCACCCGGCAAATAGCTTTGTTAAAAATTTCATTGGTGAAAACAGATTGCACAAAAATGATTTTTTACCGTCACTTATGGACATCATGAAGAAACCGGTCACGGCAAGGCCTGGAAGAGGCCTAGCTGAAGCGATTATCCTCCTGAGAAATCATAGAGTCGATACCTTGTTGATTATTGACTCTGCGAAACAACTACTGGGCAAGGTCACAATGTGGGACATACAAAGCCATTTTCAGCAAGAAAATATGTTATTGCGCGACGTAATGCATCTCGTCGTTCACAAAGTCAATGTAAGCCAACCTTTAAGCGAGGCTCTGCAAATCATAAGCAAGAATAACATCACCACGCTGCCAGTCATCACCAACAATAACGAATTATTGGGAGTAATTACCCGAGCCAGCTTGGTCGATGTAATGGCCGAACACTTCATGGAAAACAAGGCGTGCTTTACACCGCCGGAAGGAGAACAACCGTGTTGAATAATGTGATCGAAGTATTTCAATCGAGGTCCGATGCGATCTTGGTTGCCTCTTGGGAACATCTGCAACTGACCTTTATTTCCCTTTTTTTGGCTACCTTTATTGCAATTCCCCTTGGGATATTGTTAACACGTTATAAAAAATGGGCGGAGCCAGTTATCGGCATCACCGCCATCTTTCAGACCGTTCCCAGTTTGGCGCTGTTAGGATTTATGATTCCCCTTCTCGGCATTGGAACCACGCCGGCCATTGTGGCATTGACCATCTACGGATTGCTGCCGATTCTCCGCAACACTTACACCGGCATCATCGGAGTCAATAGTGCTGCAGTGGAGGCAGGAACCGGCATGGGAATGACTTCGTTACAAGTGTTGTGGATGGTGGAATTGCCGATGGC
>JBGSKE010000414.1:0-2789 GCA_041741355.1 Negativicutes bacterium
CCGCAAGATAGTAGCGACGATCGGCGACTCGACTTTTTTGCATTCCGGCATAACCGGCCTGATTGACCTGGTATATAACCGGGGCGCGGTGACCGTCGTTATTTTGGACAACCGGATTACCGGCATGACCGGGCACCAGCAAAACCCGGCCAGCGGCTTTGATATTCACGGCAAGCCCGCGCCGCAGGTCGATCTGGAACAGATTGTCCGCGCCTGTGGCATAACCAACCTCTGGACTGTCGATGCCTATGATTTGGCGGAAACCGGTGCAGCGCTGCAGGCGGCGCTTGCCAGCGGCGGCCCGGCCGTCGTGATCGCCAGACGCCCCTGCATCCTGATCCAGCGTAATGTAGTTCGTGAGCCGCTGGAAATAGACGCTGATCTCTGCAAACGCTGCAAAGCTTGTCTGAAAGTGGGCTGCCCGGCCATCGAATTTAGTGTCGGTGTTGTGCGGATCGATCCGGTGATGTGCACCGGTTGCGGCGTTTGCCGGCAGGTCTGTAAATTTGGCGCAATGCGAAAGGCGGGTGCCGCGCAATGAAACAACCGATCAATATCCTGATTGTTGGCGTTGGCGGGCAGGGAACTTTGTTTGCCGGTAAAGTCATCGGCAGTGTAGCCGAGCGCAGCGGGTTTGATGTCAAACAGTCCGAGGTGCATGGCATGGCGCAACGCGGCGGCAGTGTCGTTACCTATGTCCGGTTTGGCAATAACGTAGCCTCGCCCCTGGTGGAAAAAGGCGAAGCCGATATCATTGTTGCTTTCGAACAGCTGGAAGCGTTGCGCTGGATAGAGTATCTGAAACCGGGTGGAACAGTCATCGTCAATGAACTGAAGATTTCGCCGATGCCTGTTATTACCGGCGCTGCGCAATACCCGGATAATATTTTCGCCCGCCTGGAACAGGCCGGAGTCAGCACCATTCGCGTTAATGCCGGAAAGTTGGCCGCTGACAGCGGCAACCCCAAGGCGCTCAACATTGTCTTGTTGGGATTACTGGCAAAGCGGCTGCCGTTGGCGCGTGAACTGTGGGATGCGGCGATCGGCGAAGTCGGTCCGACCGCGAGCCGGACGGCAAATCTGCTGGCGTTTGACAAAGGCTGGTCGTTTTGAGTCGGCAGTTACGCTTTCGCGGCGTATTCTTTGATCTGGACGGCACATTGCTTGATACGACTCCCTTGATCCTGAAATCATTTCAACATACGTTTGCGCATCATTTCCAGCGCCAGGTAACGATTGAAGACATTCAGCCGTTCATGGGCCAGCCGTTGCGGGCGGCAATGCAAGTGATGGCCCCCGGCCAGGAAGAGGAAGTCACCGCCACTTACCGCAGCTTTAACCTGGCGCATCACGACCAACTGGCCGACATATTCGTCGGTGTGCATGATACAGTGAAAACTCTGTATGAAGCCGGCGTAAAAATGGCGATTGTAACTTCCAAGACTTCGTCGACGGCGCGGCGCGGCTTGCGGCTGTTCAATCTGGAGCAGTACTTCGAGCCGGTGATTGGCGTGGAGGAAGTAGATAAGCACAAACCTGACCCGGAGCCGGTGTTGGCTGCATTACGGCTGACCGGCTTATCGGCTGCCGAGTGCCTGATGGTTGGCGACAGTCCGCACGACCTGATGAGTGGGCAGGGGGCGGGGCTGAAAACAGCAGCCGTTCGCTGGACCCATGTCGCCTGGGCCGATGTCATGGCAGCCAAACCAGACTTTATCTTGGGATCCATGGCAGATATTTTGCCGGTTGTATTTAATGAAAATGAGAAGGACGGTGTGCTTGGTTGAAACAGAGTCCAACGATTGCCGTCATTGGCGGTACCGGGGTTTATGACCCTAAAATGCTGGCCCGGATTGAAACTGTGGACGTGGACACTCCCTATGGAAAAGTGACGTGTCAGATCGGTGAATACGCCGGTAAAATGGTGGCCTTTATTCCCCGGCATGGCAGCAAACATTCGATTCCGCCGCATCTAATCAATTATCGGTCCAATCTCTGGGCGCTGAAAAAAATCGGCGTGCGCAAAATATTGGCGACGACTGCTGTTGGTTCACTCGACCGTCAGTATAAACCGGGCGATTTTATGTTTCCCGATCAGTTCCTCGATTTCACCAAGAGCCGGGAGTCGACCTTTTACACCGGGGGCGAGCGCGGCGTCGTTCATGTCGATGTTACTGCGCCGTACTGCCCGGAGTTGAGTCGGCATATCGCCGCCGGTGCTGCAAAGTTAAAGCTGTCTGCACACAATGGCGGTTGCTATGTTTGTACGGAGGGGCCCCGCTTCGAGACGGCGGCTGAAGTGAAAGCGTACCGGCATCTCGGCGGCGATGTCGTCGGGATGACCGGCGTGCCGGAAGCAGTGCTGGCCCGTGAGGCGGAAATGTGCTATATCACCGTTTCGATGGTGACAAATTTTGCCGCCGGAATTAGTAATGAACTGCTGACGCATCGCGAAGTGTTTGAAACGATGCAGCAAAATAGCGAAAATATCCGCAAACTATTGGCCGAGGCGATCGAAGCAATCGATCCGCAGACCGACTGCGCCTGCCATCATGCGTTGCAGGAGTTTGGCGGTTTTAAATTATGATCGGCAGTGAAAAGCGGTTGCAATCAATGTTGTGGCAAAACGGGGTCTTGGTGCTACTCGACCAGACCAAGCTGCCGCTACAGGAAGAGCTGATTGAGTGCCGGGACTACCGACGCGTGGCCGAAGCAATTCGCCGGCTGGAAGTGCGCGGCGCACCGGCTATCGGTGCGGCGGCTGCTTTTGGCCTGGTGCTGGGGGCCGC